>JALTDI010000109.1:0-16429 GCA_027074255.1 Desulfurellales bacterium | reverse complement strand
GCAAATGCCGAAGCAGCTGTTATTTTTGCGCCTGAGGATATCTGCTATTTTACGGGTTTGAAGGGTGCTGAGGGCGTTTTGGTCATTACGGCTGAAAAGAGGATAAAGCTTTTTGTTACGCCTCTTTATGAAAACGTATCAAAAGATGTATTGAAAGAAGATGTGTATGTAACAAAAGAAATTATATCGGATGTGTCAAAATATATGGAAGAAGAGGACATACACTCGGTAGGGCTCGATTTTTTAAATACCAAGGTCCAGCACTATAAAGATTTGTCGTTATTTGATATTAAGGATTTTACCAATCAAACTAAGATTTTGAGAATGATAAAGGATAAAAATGAGATAAACAATATCAAAAAGGCCTCGATTGCAGCAAGGAATGCCTTCATGAAGGTTTATCCCTATATGAAGGTTGGGATGAGTGAGAAGGAGCTTGCAGACGAATTAACATACCAAATCAGAAAGGCCGGCGCTCAAAGGGAGTCATTTGAAACCATCGCGGCAAGCGGGGCAAACGCCGCAAACCCGCATCACATACCGAGTAATAAAAAAATAGAAGACGGGGAGTTTGTAGTTATAGATTTCGGCGCCTATGTTGACGGATATAATTCCGATAATACACTTACTTTTTTGATGGGAAAGAGGGATGATGAAAAAAGGAAACTTTTTAACGCCGTTTTTTATGCACAGCTTTTTTCCACCGAAATGATAATACCGGGTAAGACAAAAATACGGGAATTGGAGGAAAGAGCAAGAAAAGAGCTCTCTAAATACGGCCTTGATAAATATTTCATTCATTCGCTCGGGCACGGTGTCGGTTTGGAAGTGCATGAGTTTCCTTTTATTAATCTAAAAAACGATATGGTTATCCAGCCGGGCATGGTGTTTACTATTGAACCGGGTATATATATTCCGGGTAAACTCGGCATAAGGCTTGAACATATGGTGTGTGTCACGGAAAATGATGCCAATCCTATATTGTTTACTCCGTTTATGGAAATAATGTAGATAACAAATGAATTTTATATATAAAAAACTTGACTTATGGATAATAGGGTGGTATAAGTTTTTATCTTCGTTGGCTATTCTATAGTTTAAGAAGAAGCTTAACCTGCAGAAAAAGCAGGTGAGTAATAGAATTTTGTTGAGGTGTGTTTTTATGGTTAAGACGCTTTATGTGGGTAATCTACCCTACACTACATCTGAGGATGACTTGAAGGAAGTATTTGTTCCTTACGGAGAGGTAAGCTCCGCAAAAATTATTACCGATAGGGAGACCGGAAGGTCAAGAGGATTTGGTTTTGTAGAAATTGAATCCGAAGGAGTGGACAAGGCTATTGAGGCGCTGGACGGAAAAGAGTTCGGTGGACGTAGTTTAAGAGTTAACGAAGCAAGAGAGAGAAAACCGAGAAGATTTTAAAAACAACAAGAGGGCAGAGATTCGTTCTTTGCCCTCTTTAAATAATTTTTATTTCTACCCTTTTATCTATCAAATCGTTTATTGGAGTTTCATAGTCAACTATAATTATAAAGGCTTTTGAGTGCGGTTTATCTTTATTTCTCGGTTTAGTAGGATTTGTTCTTGACCTTGCTTCTCTAACGGAGACAATCTTTCCCTTGATAGTTTTGTTTTTTATCCATTTTTCCTTTTTATTGGGTTTGTTTGTTCGATAAATAGGCGGAATTGAAATATCTATCATAAAAATCCCCCGTCATAATCATATACTATTTAAATTATCGGATAAAAATGATATTTATTTAAAAAGAAGAGGATGTTTTGTAAAAAAACATCCTCACAATAGAAATGTTATTCTACTTTTAAAACCTCTTTAATGGCCTGTCTGAATGACTCTTTCGGTATTGCTCCTACTGCCATCTGCGGCTGTTCATCTGCGGGTATAAATAAGATGGAAGGTATGCTTTGTATGCCGAAAAGCGAGGCAACTTCCTGTTCCTCGTCAACATTGAGCTTATAAAAATTGATTTTCCCCTCATACTCTTTTGAGAGCTCTTCCATAATCGGCGCAATCATCTTGCAGGGTGCGCACCAGTCCGCATAAAAATCTATGATGCAGGGCAAATTTCCTTCGAATTTCCAATCCTGGCTTTCCTCATAGTTGAATATCTTTTCCTTGAAGTCTTCCTTTTTCAACTGTACTGTCATTAATACAACTCCTCTCACAAATTTAGTCGAAGAGTTTATACCGTATTTAGCTTGTATTGTCAAACACTATGATTAATCTTGTTTGTGTGTATTTTGTTTTTTAGTTTTTGTTTATGCCGGTTCTTTTTTACCTTTTCTTGCGGCAACAAAGATGGATGTCAATATTATCGCCATACCGATTCCCTGAATAAGGTTTACACCTTGACGAAAAATTATATAGGCTAAAATTGTTGCACCAATCGGCTCTCCCAGTGTAGCTATTGATACGACGCTTGTTTTTGCATATTTTAATGCCCAATTAAACGATGTATGTCCTATAAGCTGAGGAACGACCGCAAGTAATACCATAAAAATATAAGAGCTTGTTTTGTAGCCGAACATCCTTTCATTAAAGGCGAATGAAAAACACAATGAAAAAAGCGCCGCAAATCCGTAAACGAGTGTTATGTAGTGAATTATGTCCATGCTGCGCCTTAAATATGAGCCGATGATGAAATACCCCGAAACCGCAATCGCTCCCAAGAGGGCGAAAACGTCCCCCATTAGGGCTTTTTGGTTTAGTGAACGGATAATTAAGCCGCCGTCTGAACAAGTGAGGATTATACTTCCTGCTATTGACATAATTATGCTAATGACAATAGCGGTATTCTGTTTTTCCCTTAAAATTAAATAGGAAAATAAACCTACAAATATGGGGCTTGTCGAAACAAGCGTAACAGAGCTCGGTATGGATGTGTACTTTATTGAGGCTATCCAAAATATAAAATGTGCGCTTAGAAAAAGTCCGCCTAAGGCCGCAGCCGCCATATCTTTTTTAGAGTTTAACATCAAGGGTTTGTTTTTTAGGAACGAATAAGATATGAGAATCACAGAGGAAATGGACAATCTATAAGCGGTAATAACTATACTTGGGACGTCCGCTATAAGTTTGATGAAAATCGAGGCTAACGATACGCATATAACGCCGAGAAACAGAGCAAAATAAACCTTAATCATCTAAGTTTATACCCCTCAAGATAAAGTGCAAAAAAAATGATAGAACTTGTCAATAGCTTTTTAAATCAATAGACTTATATCATAATAAAAACGTACAACAAAAACTTTTACCCGTAATGGCTTGGTACCTGCTATAAATAAGCTTTAACTGCTTATGGATTTTCTATCATGTCAAACTGCTATAATTTTACCCTTGAAACAGCTATAGCTCCGTCTATATCCAGCAGCTCCTCAAGCAGGGTATCGCTCACCTTTTCATCTGTTTTTATAAATGAGAGCGCTTCTTGGAGTTTTTCCTTTCTTCCCAGTCTAAAGTCGGCTATGTTGATACCGTGTTTGCCCAAAATTGCCCCAACCATGCCTATAACGCCGGGTTTGTCTATATTCTGAAAAACGATTATGTTTCCGGTGAGCTCTATTTCCATATCAAAGCCGTTCATATAGACAATCCTTGCCTTGTTGGGTTCAAAAACCGTTCCTCCTATCTCTATGCTTTTGTCATCGTCATAAACAGCCCTTATAGCCATATAATTTTTAAACTCTGTTTTGTCTTTGTATATCTCGGATGATATGGCAATACCTCTCTCTTTTGCGATATACGGAGCATTTACGTAGTTTATATGTTCGTCAACCATATTTTTAAGCACGCCGACGGATGTAAACAGTGACAGAGAATTATTGTAATGCTCAATTTCACCGTGTGTATATATTATTATCTTTTTTATAAAGCTTTTAACGTATTGAGATAAAAAGGAACCCATTCTCTCAGCAAGCCCGAGGAACTGTTTTCCTATTTCCGAGACCTCTTCTTCGGGCATAGCAATATTGACGGCATTTTCATAACCCCTTCCTTTAAGTGCATCTATAACCGATTTTGCTATACCTTCTGCGACCTTAATTTGTGATTCATAGGTATTGGCACCAAGATGCGGCGTTACAAACACATTGTCAAATTTATGCAGAGGATGATTGGGCTGCGGCTCATTTTCAAAAACATCTATGCCGAGAGCCCTGATTTTTCCGCTTTCCAAGCCTTTATACAAAGCTTCTTCTTTGTACAATCCGCCTCTTGCGCAGTTTATCAATATAACGCCGTCTTTCATTTTTTCTATCTCTTTTTCGGTTATCATATTATGGGTTTCCTCTGTTTTAGGCGTGTGAATGGTAATAATATCCGCCTTTTTTAATAAATCATTTAGATTGTCAACTATTTCAGCTCCTATGCTCAGTGCTTTTTCCCTTTTGATATAAGGATCGTAAACAACAATATTTGCACCGAAACTCATAGCCCTTGCTGCCACCCTGCTGCCTATGCGCCCCATGCCTATTATTCCCAATGTCTTGCCGCTTAATTCCATGCCCATCCACTTTTTTCTATTCCAAATATGCTTGTATTTGAGTTCATAGTTGGCATTTGGCATAAATCTCATACAGTTTAGGATATGAGTCATTGTATGTTCGGTAGCCGCAAGCGTGTTGCCTGTCGGCATATTAAGAACAACGATTCCCTTTTTTGAGGCTTCGTTTAAATCTATATTGTCAACCCCGACGCCAGCTCTGCCTATTACCTTTAAATTGCTGCAGTAGCTTAAAAACTCTTTGTTGATTGTCGTTGCGCTCCTTGTAATAATTGCGTCAACATCAGAAAGCTGTTTAGGCAATATATCCTTTGCCACATTAGTTTTAATTTCTACCTCTATTTCCTTTTCGTTTTTTAGAATATCTATGCCTTTCTCCGATATACCGTCGCACACTGCTACTTTAAACATCAAACCTCCGTTAATTTATGTATTTTTCTATTATTTTTGACATTGTCTTAACACTGTGAGCGCCAAGAATCTTTTTTACTATTTTTCCGTTTTTGTCTATGATCATTGATGTGGGCGTTGCCAAAATTCCTCCGACGTTTCTTAACTGGCCTTTTTTAACTATTCTGTAAACGGGGTATTTTATTTTAAAATTATCGATGAAATCCTCTATATCATACCTGTCTTTACTCAAACTTATTCCTATCACAAGCAGTTTCCCGCTGTATTTTTCATAAATTTTATTAACCGTTTTTGATTCTTTTTCACAAGGCGGACATTGAGGATAAAAAAAGACAAGCAAAACAGGTTTTTTGCCTATAAACTCGCTTAGGTTAGCACTTTTTTGACCGGAAACGACGTTTCCCAAATCCATGTTTATGCAGCCTGCATACGCTGAAAAACCGCTTGTGACAAATAGAAAAACGATAAAAATGGCGATATTTTTTTTCATAATCAACCCCTTCTAACTTAAGTTTCTTTTTACGGCCTTTTCTATGGTGCTCAGGCATTTATCTATTTTTGACATATCGTCTGCTTCCCCTGTAATTCTTAAAAGCGGTTCCGTGCCCGAATATCTGACAACCAATCTGCCTTTACCGTTTATAATCTTTTTTGATTTTTCTATGGCTTCCTGAATTTCATTTATTTTCTCAAGAGGCACCTTTTCCTTGACGGTTATATTGACAGTTTTTTCGGGCATTTTTTTATAATCCTTATGCAGCTGTGATAAAGGTATTCCTGCCTGTTTCATTATCGATAAGACGGCTAATGCAGTGATTATTCCATCTCCCGTTGTGTTGAAATCGGATAAAACTATATGACCCGACTGCTCTCCGCCTATGTTAAATCCGCCTTCTATCATTTTTTTAACAATGTTTTTATCACCAACATCGACGCGCTCAAGCTTTACACCTATATTTTGCAGGAATCTCTCGAGTCCGTAGTTTGTCATAACCGTTCCCACAACGGTGTTGTTCATCAGTGTGCCTTTTTCCTTCATATCCTTTGATAAAATGGATAAAATCATATCCCCGTCAATCAATTTATATTTTTCATCAACCATAAACACCCTGTCGCCGTCTCCGTCAAAGGCTATTCCCACATCGGCTCTGTAGAGTTCACTTGCCGAGAGTATGGTGGCGGGATAGGTTGAACCGCATTTTTCGTTTATATTTGTGCCGTTTGGTTCTTTGTTTATAGCAATAACATCGGCTCCGAGTTCCTCGAATATCATAGGTGCGACCTTGTATGTTGCTCCGTTTGCACAGTCAAGCACAATCCTCAAACCCTCTAAGTTCATCGTATAGGGCAGTGTGTCTTTTGCAAATACTATATACCTTCCAAGCGTATCCCTGATTCTATACGCCCTGCCTATGTTTTTACCCAATTCCCCTTTTTTATCCAATACCGTACTAAATATATAATCCTCAATGGATTCTTCAACATCAAAGCTTAGCTTCAAACCTTCACCTGAAAATATCTTTATGCCGTTATCGTCAAACGGGTTATGGCTTGCTGAAATTACAATACCGGCATCAGCCCTCATGCTCCTAACCAGAAAAGCAATGGCAGGTGTCGGCATAGGCCCTACAAGGTATGCATCGGCTCCCATAGAAACAACGCCGCTTGTTAGGGCGCTTTCAAGCATATAGCATGATAATCTCGTATCCTTGCCTATGATAATCTTTTTTTTCTTATTTTTTGCACCGTTTAGTGCATAAACCAGAGCTTTGCCCAATTTGTAGGCCAAATCACCGACCATAGGATAAATATTGGCTTTTCCCCTTATACCGTCTGTACCGAACAGTTTCATAAGCTAACTCCCGCATATTTAATCATTAAAGTGGCTATCAGCAAATATATAAAAAGTCCCATTATGTCGTTCATCGCCGAGATAAATGGCGATGCGGCAACAGCAGGGTCAACATTAATCTTTTTTAACCCCACAGGAAGCAGGGCGCCTATCATAGTGGATAAAAACATAGACAGGAACAAAGACAAGGCAACTACAATGGAAAGGTGGATGTTATGCTGGAAAATAAATGCCATAAAAAATCCCAGTATGGAGAATAAGGCGCCAATAGAAAGTGCCGTTTTAATCTGTTTTTTAATTATAATCCATATTCCGCTTTCGTCGAATTTGCCTATGGCAAGAGCTCTTACCACTATCGTTTGCGACTGCTGCCCCGTATTGCCGCCCAAAGCCATTATCAAAGGCATAAAAAATGATAGTGAGATTGCCGTTTTTAAAGTACCATCAAAAAATTTTAATACACTGCCTGAAACGGACTCGCCCAAAAGGCTCATGACAAGCCACGGAGCCCTGTATTTTATAATACTTAAAACGCTTACCTCTTCCATTTCTTCTTCCGATGTACCGGCGAGTTTATAGATATCCTCGGTTGTTTCTTCCCTTATAACGTCAATAATATCATCAACGTTAATAATGCCGACGAGCCTGTTCTTGTTGTCGGTTACGGGAATAGATAGAAGGTCATATTTTTCAACGATTTTTGCTACTTCTTCCTGGTCCATATCCGTTCTTACGGAAATAACATTTGTATTTGTTATGTTTTCTATTTTTTCATTTTTATCTGCTGTTATCAGTGCCCTTAGAGTCACAACACCTATTAAATGCCTGTATTTGTTTACCACATAAACATATATTATTCGTTTTTCTCTGCTTGATTTCCTTATGAGTTCGATGGCTTCTTCAACCGTTAAATCTTTGTCGATAGCAAAAAAGTCCGGATTCATTATTCCGCCTGCGGTATCTTCCGGATATTTTGCTAAGCTTGCCATCTGTTCCTTGAATTTGTCGTCGAGATAATTCTGAACCTCTTCGGCAAATTCGTCGTCAAGCTCCTCGAAGATATCAACGGCTTTATCAATAGAAATATTTTTTAGCACATTTGCGGCTTCTTGGGGTGAGAAATCACTCAGTATATCGGCAGCTACGGTGTAATCATCAAGATATTCAATGGCCTCGGCCTTTAATTTTATGTCTTTTACCGCTTTTATTAAAACCAAACGCTCATCTGGGGACAGATTTTGAGTTATTTTGGCGATGTCGGCAGGGTGCAGTTTTACAATTATATTCTGTACATTATCCAATGCATCCTTTCTGATAAATTTTCTTATCGTATGAACCAATATGCTTGTGTTGCCGTGTTCTTTCTTATTCACTAATACCTCGGGTTAATAAGTTCTTTAATTGCGCCTTCTTTTTTTGTCCAGTTTTCTCTAATCTTTACCCATAGTTCCAAAAACACCTTTTTATCTATGAAATGCTCTATGTCCATACGCGCCTGCTTGCCTATTTCTTTAATCAGACTGCCGTTTTTTCCTATAATTATCATTTTATGGGTTTTTCTTTCAACTATAATGTTGGCTTTTATATAATACATATCTTTTTCATCTCTGTATTTCATCTGGTCTACTACAACTGCTGCGTGATAGGGCAGTTCCTGTGCCGTAAGATTCATAATTTTTTCTCTTATAATCTCAGATATAATAAATCTTTCCGTTTCTGTGCTTATTATGTCTTTATCGTAATAGGCAGGTCCCTCTTCAAGCAAATCCAAAATGGCATTTAATATTTTTTCTTTTGCGTTCGCATCGCCAGTTAAAGATATCTCGATGATTTTGTCAAAATCCGCAAATTCTTTAAATTTATTCTTTATCTTTTCTATTCTGTTTCTATCCATCAAATCGATTTTGTTTATTATCAGGATAGACTTTTTGTTTTTTTGTTTTATTTTATTGAGGTATTCTTCGATAATCTCGTCCGATTCACCCTTATTATCGGTTATCACAATTGCCACATCAAAATCATCCAGCGCCTCGTTGATGTATCTTATTATAACCTCATTCAGTTTCTTTGAAGACTTGTGAATTCCCGGCGTATCCATAAAAATAATCTGATAATCTTCGCCGCTTAAAATGCCTCTAACCGATTTTCTTGTTGCCTGCGGTTTATGTGATACTATGGCTATCTTTTCGCCTATTAAAAGGTTAAGCAATGTGGATTTTCCTACATTGGGTTTACCTATTATTGCAGCAAATCCAGATTTAAACACCCTTTTGCTCCATTTTTTTTACTGCGCACTGCGCCGCTTCTTTTTCTGCTTCTTTTTTGCTTTTTCCTACACCTATACCATAGCTTTTAGAGTTTATAAACACCTCGCAATAAAATGTCTTGTCGTGTTCTGCCCCCTCTTCTTTTATAATCTTATATTCGGGAAGGCAGTTAAATAACCTTTGTGTAGCCTCCTGCAGATATGTTTTATAATCAAAAATCGTATCTGTTTCAACTGTTTCATTTATGGTGTCGGATAACTGTTCTATGACAAACCGCTTGGCTTTTTCAAAACCTCCGTCCAAATATATGGCTCCCACTATTGCCTCAAACGTATTTTCCAGTATGCTTTTATTATAAATAATGCCTTCTCTTTTTTCGCTCTTTCCGACATATATGTATTTGTATATCCCCAGTTTTTCAGCCACGAAAGACAGGGCTTGCGTGTTGACCGATGCAGCCCTGATTTTTGAGAGTTTTCCCTCATCCGTATTGCTGTATTTGTCGATAAGATACTCCGTGATGATTAATTCCAGAACGGCATCCCCAAGAAACTCTAATCTTTCGTTGGAGTCATTTTTTCTTTTGACGTATGATTTATGTGTTAATGCCGTCTTTAACAGGCCTGTATTTTTAAATTTATAATCCAACTTTTTCTGCAGTTCTTTTATCATAGGTATCTATCCATAGAATCGGCAAATATGGTTACTATATTTTTGACGGGATAGAGCTTTTTTAACTTCAAAGCCGTAAAGTATGCAGCCCCGCTCGAGATTCCCGCAAATATTCCCTCATCTTTAAGCAATTTTTCGTTATATGTGAGTGCGTCATTGTCGCTAACCGTAATTATATCATCCACAAGACTCATATCCATAACATCGGGCAGAAATCCGGCTCCTATGCCTTGAATTTTGTGTATTCCGGATTTTTTCTTGCTTAAAAAAGGGCTGTTTTCAGGTTCAACGGCTATGGCTTTAAGTGCAGGGTTTATGCTCTTTAAATATTTTGCCGCTCCGCTGAATGTTCCGCCTGTGCCTATACAGCAGACAAAAATGTCGATGTCTGTCAGTTGCTTTTCAATCTCTCTTGCCGTTGTTTGTTCGTGTATCAAGGGGTTTTGCGGGTTTGAAAACTGATTAGGCATATAAAAACCATCTTTTTCCATGTCCTTTGCAATATCAATGGATAGTTTCATACCCCCTGATGCGTTTGTTAAGATAACCCTTGCATTGAAAGATTCCATTATTTTTATTCTCTGTCTGCTCATATTTTCCGGCATAATAATCGTGACCGGGATTTTATAGTAGGCTCCAAGGAAAGATAGGGATATACCCGTGTTTCCGCTTGTGGGCTCAACAATGCCTTTTTCTTTTATTTTATCGGCAGCACCTTTTATCATCGAATAAGCCGTTCTGTCTTTTATAGAGCCTGTGGGATTAAACATTTCAAGCTTTGCAAATATGCCGCTTTTTAAGCGTATAAGAGGTGTTCCGCCAATCGATTTTATTATATTCAAAACAGCTCCATAAGGTCTTTTTTATTTACGCTGATATGTTTCTTACTGTCATATGCATGCGGTGTGTCAATGCAGTAATGCGCTCCGATACTGCCTTTTCTTTCAAGAGCACTGTATGCTATTAAAACCGAAAGCAGGGCAATGTTTCTCAATTCCAGCCCTTCGGCACAGCAGTATTTTTTATTGTATTTTAAGAACATACCGCTTGCGCACTCTACCATATCTTTCATATCACCGATACTTCTTACAACGCCGAGGCGCTCCCACAGCCTTTCCTTGATATCGTCTATTTTCTTCTTTATGGCATCGATATTTTCACACTTTATGCAGTCGTTTTTATTTTCTATGTCCTTTGTCTTTTCTGCGTTTTTTAGATAGTTCATAGCGCTTATGGCAGCCCTTTTACCGTAAACAAGGCCCTCGAGTATTGAATTGCTTGCCAGCCTGTTTGCACCGTGAACGCCGTTTGCCGCAGCCTCACCGGCTGCAAAAAGCCCCTTTACATCTGTTTGTGCAAAAACGTCCGTTTTTACGCCGCCCATTGTGTAGTGGGCTGCCGGAGCAACGGGGATTGCCTCTTTTGTTATATCAAGGCCGTATTTTAAGCATTCATTGTATATGGTGGGGAATCTGTTTCTGACAAATTCTTCACCCATTACGGATGCATCAAGATAGACCTTGTCTATGGAGCGCTTTTTCATCTCAAATACAATTGAGCGGGCTACAACATCTCTCGGTGCCAGTTCTTTCAGCCTGTGATATTTCTCCATAAAACGTTCTGCCTTGTCGTTTATTAAAACGGCGCCTTCGCCCCTCATTGATTCGCTTAGTAAAAATTGTGGTGCATTGTATCTTTTTAGGGCCGTAGGATGAAACTGCACAAACTCCATATCTTCAAGGGTAGCTCCCGATAGAAATGCGCTTGCAATGCCGTCTCCGGTTGTAACCGAAGGGTTTGTAGTGTTCTTGTATATGGCAGCATAGCCGCCGCTTGATAGAATTACGGCAGGTGAGTTATATGTTTCGTATTTTTTTGTTTTTGTATTAAAAAACTCCGCTCCGTTGATTGTCTGCTGATGGGTTATAATATTTGAAAGCATATTGTGTTCAAAAACCTTTAAGTTTGTATAACTCTTTATTTTTTCAAGCAATGTTCTTTCAACCTCGTGCCCTGTGGCGTCACCGAGCGCATGTAGAATCCTGTTTGTAGAATGAGCAGCTTCCTTAGTAAAATCGAGTTTTCCATCATTGTTTTTGTCGAAGTTCGCCCCCCAGTTTATAAGTTCTTTTATTCTTTTGGGCCCTTCTTTTACAAGTATTTCGACGGCCTCTTTTCTGCACAATCCGGCTCCTGCATTCAAAGTATCTTCTATGTGGCTTTCAAAATTGTCATCTTCTTTTAATACAACGGCAACGCCGCCCTGAGCTTTATCGGTATTACACACATCTGCCTTGTCCTTTGTAAAAAGATAAACGGTTTGTCCTTTTTCAAGAAGCTCTATGGCAGCTCTTAATCCGGCCACACCGCTTCCTATCACTAATACGGGTTCAGACATATAAAAACTCCCTTAGTTCAATATTGTGATGGAGCCAGCTGGGGGCTGTATATTTGTTTTATGACCGCATCCGTATAGAAAAACGGCAAATACAGCCACTGCTGCAAAAAATAAATACTTTTTCATCATTGATAATTTATTATAAATCGCTATTAAAATCAACAACAATACAAAAGGGCAGCCTATGCCTGCAATAGAAAAAGTGTAAGCTTAAATATTGCCATTTTTACCATTTTGGTTTATAAGTTTTTTATGAGAATAAGAGCTGTTTTTTCCAAAGGGAACTGATATGGAGGATTTCGTAAACTGCGAAACCATATCCGTAAAAGAATCAAAATGTATAAGGACTACATTTTCAAGAAGCCACTGCAGGGACTGCGAGGATATATGTGTTGTTGATGCGATAGTATTTTCGCCTTCTGCTTCCGTCAATAAAACTCTGTGCATAAAGTGCGGCTTGTGTTATGCTGCATGCCGTTTTTCGGCAATAAACATTAAAAAAGACAACAAAGAGCTGATAAACTTTACAAAAGACGCAAAGACAATCGATATAGGATGTATCTTTTCCGAATCGGATATCAAGATTGCCTGTATATCAAGAATTACAGAGGATTTACTGATAAACTGGTTTGCTTCCCAAAAAGAGATATTGATAAAAAGAGGTAACTGCAAAAGGTGCAAGTTCAAGGATACGCTGAAATATTTCAATGAAAGCTTCAAAAAGGCTGCATTACTCGCGCAAGCTTTAGAGATAAGACCTAATATAAAGATAAAAACTCAAAAAAGTTCTCGGGTCTATATCCCGAGGGAAAGTTTTTCAAGGAGGGATATGTTTTCTCCGTTTAAAGCGCTGCCCCGTAAATCCATACCCAAAAGAAAGCTTTTAATACAAGCATTAACAGATAGGATAAAAAATGAAACCGACTATCCAGACGCCGCAGTTATGAAAATCACAAAGCAATGTACAATTTGCGGTGTATGCGAATATGTATGCTCTCAAAAAGCCGTTTTGATAGAAAAAAAAGAGGACAAGGGCATAATTTATTTCAACTCGTCATTGTGTATAGCTTGTAGAGAGTGTGAGGATGCGTGTATCTATAATGCTCTGAAAATAAAAACTTCCACCGTTTCAAAGCTTGTTTCAAATCCGATAAAGGTTTTTGAAACTCAAAAAAAGGTGTGCAGAATTTGCGGTAAGGAGTTTTACTCAGATGAGGATAAGGATATATGCTCGACATGCCGGGCAAAAGAAGAAGGCAAAAGCAATTTCCTTAAATTTTTAAAAAATATCTGAGAACATATTTCCAATTGCAAATTATTTTTATTTTTAGTATTATTAAATATCGGGTTCAAAGGAAGATGGGTGAAAATCCCACGCTGCCCCCGCAACTGTAAGGCTGACGAAATTTTTTATGTGATGCCACTGTTTGAGTTTTTAACGAGAACTCGACGGGAAGGCGAAAAAGAGTAGGACGAAGCCAAGCCAGGAGACTTACCCGATATAATATGAACGGGAGGTTCGCCTTTATGATTCCTATTTTTTATTACTGTCATAAACGCTGATATCCGTTTCTGTCATATTGCCTCATAATTTTAGATAAGGAGGGTATCTGTGTTTGATAAAATTATAAAAAGAGACGGGCGCATAGAGCATTTTGATGCGTCTAAAATTACCGAAGCAATATTAAAAGCGGGCAATGCCGCTGGGGAGTTTGATAAAAATACGGCTGAGAAATTTACCATAAAGGTTTTGAATTTGGCATATCAGGTATTCGGCAGCACAACGCCCTCGGTTGAGCAAATTCAGGATATTGTTGAGGAAGTTTTGATTTCCTCTGCTTTTACAAAGACAGCCAAGGCATACATAATTTATCGGGAACAGCACGCAAATATAAGAAAATTAAAGAGTAGAGCCGATGTCAATCTCGTTGATGACTATTTGGAGAAGCTTGATTGGGAGGTCAAAGAAAACAGCAATATGAGTTTTTCTCTTCAAGGACTAAACAACTATATTTCTTCCAGCATCAGCAAGACATATTGGCTTAACAAGATTTATCCTATTCAAATAAGAGAAGCCCATATATCGGGGGATTTTCACATACACGATTTGGGCTTGTTGTCTGTGTACTGTGTCGGATGGGATTTGAATGATCTTTTAATCAAGGGCTTTCGCGGGGTCAAAGGGAAAATAGCAAGTAAGCCCGCCAAGCATTTCAGGAGCACCTTGGGCCAAATCGTCAATTTTTTCTATACGCTTCAAGGGGAGGCGGCAGGGGCCCAGGCCTTCTCGAATTTTGACACGCTGCTTGCACCGTTTATTGCTTATGACAATCTCGACTATAAAGAAGTGAAACAGGCATTGCAGGAATTTGTTTTTAATGTCAATGTTCCGACGAGGGTGGGTTTTCAGACACCTTTTTCCAATGTTACACTGGATTTGAAGGTGCCTTCATACATGAAAGACCAGGCTGTTATAATAGGCGGCAAGATGCAGAGTGCCGTATACGGCGAATTCCAGAAAGAGATGGATATGTTTAACAGGGCTTTTCTTGAGGTTCTATCCGAGGGAGATGCCGACGGTCGGGTCTTTACATTTCCCATACCCACCTACAATATAACAAAGGATTTTGATTGGGATAATAAAAACCTTGATATGCTGTGGCGTTCTACGGCAAAATACGGAATACCCTACTTCGCCAACTTTATTAATTCGGATATGTCGCCTGAGGATGCCCGTTCTATGTGCTGCCGCCTGCGTCTTGATACAAAACAGCTGAGAAAAAGGGGAGGCGGCCTGTTCGGCGCCAATCCGCTAACAGGCTCAATCGGGGTTGTCACGATAAATATGCCGAGAATAGGTTATATGTCAAAAAACGAAGATGAGTTTATGAAACGTGTAATATCCTTGATGGAGCTTGCCGAAGAGTCGCTTGAGATTAAAAGAAAGGTGCTCGAAAGGTTTAGTGAGGGCGGGCTGTACCCCTATTCCAAGTTTTATCTATCTGCTGTTAAAGATAGGTTTGACGAGTACTGGAAAAACCATTTTTCAACAATAGGACTTGTAGGTATGAACGAGGCATGTTTAAATCTGTTTGGTGAGGATTTAACATCAAATCGTTCTCAGGAATTTAGCGCCGAAGTGCTGAAAGTTATGAGAGAAAAGCTGGTTGAATTCCAGAATAAAACAGGGAACAATTATAATTTGGAAGCTACGCCGGCAGAGGGAACATCTTACAGTCTTGCCATGTTGGATAGAAAGAAATATCCGAATATAAAAACGGCAAGTGAGAAAGGGAAGCCTTATTATACAAATTCTACGCAGTTGCCTGTTAATTTCAGTGACGATGTATTCGAGGTACTTGATTTACAGGATAATTTACAGTCAAGCTATACAGGCGGAACGGTTCTGCATATCTTTATCGGTGAAAAGATAGATAATCATAATAGCGTTAAAATGCTGATAAAAACCATATTTAAAAATTATAAACTACCCTATATAACAATAACGCCGACCTTTTCTGTATGCCCTATTCATGGGTATATTGCCGGTGAGCATTATGAATGCCCCTTGTGCAAAAAAGAAAAACTTGAAGGGATTGAGAATAAGATAAGACGTTTAAAATTAAGATTGTTGGAGGCTGATGATGACAAAAGAGAGTTTAAAAAGGCAGATTTTGGAGTTGGAAAAGCAGAAAGCGGAAATTAGAGGCTTAAAATGCGAGGTTTATTCGAGGGTTGTGGGCTATCTCAGGCCTGTTGAGCAGTGGAACGACGGCAAAGCCGAGGAGTTTAAGCAGAGGAAAGCGTTTAAGATTCAATGAAAATAGGAGGTTTCCAGAAGTTTTCATTAATTGATTATCCGGGTGAGATTTGTGCGATAGTCTTTACAGCGGGGTGCAATTTCAGATGCCCATACTGCCACAATCCGGAGCTGGTTGAAGCCAGTGTTGCTGATATAAGGACAGCCGAGATTATGAATTTTTTAAAAAGGCGCGCAGGCAGGCTCTCGGCTGTTTCCATAACTGGCGGCGAACCCACTCTGCATAAGGATTTGCCGGATTTTATCAAGGCAATAAAATCTTTTGGGTATAAGGTTAAATTGGATACAAACGGCACCAAACCCGATATGCTTGCAAAAATCATTGATGAGCATTTGGTTGACTATATTGCTATGGATGTCAAAGCGCCATTTGAAAAATACGGGTATGTTGTAAGGACAAATTGTGATACTAAAAGAATATCCGAAAGCATTGAAATCATTATGAAAAGCGGTGTTGAATATGAATTCAGAACGACAGCCGTCAGCGG
>JALTDI010000108.1 GCA_027074255.1 Desulfurellales bacterium | reverse complement strand
TTTCAATATCCTTAGGCAGCACATCCTTAAAACCTCTTAAAATCTCCAAACCGACAAACCTCCAAAAAGTCCAACAACGATGAGTATCTTTATAATGGGTTATTTTGTCAAGAAAAACAGTTTAACATCTATCTTAAACAATATGAAATATACACCGCTTCTGTCTTTTTTGCACTAAAAATACCCCTTAGGTTGATGGATTCAAATTTTCATTTAACTTAATAAATTCTATTTATTTTTTTATCTCTTTGTGATAATATTTAAAGATATGAAAGAAAAAATAATAGACTTATACATAAACAACCTTCATAAAATTTCAACGGAAGAAAATGCAAAAATATACCTTGTGGGAGGCGCAATAAGGGATTTTTTTCTCTCAAAAGAGACTCAGGATTACGATTTTGTTGTTTTCGGTGATATAGACAAAATTGTTAATAGGTTCACATCTCAACTCAAATGCAAATATATCAAGTATGAAAAAAAGCTCATAACGTATAGAATATTTTGCAGGCTGAAAACAATAGACCTAACCCTGCCGAGAAATAATTCTATTGAAAAAGACTTGGAAAAAAGGGATTTTACAATTAATTCCATTGCATACGACTTGGATAAGGACGAAATTATAGACCCTTTGAAGGGTCAAGATGACATATCAAAAAGAATTATTAGAATAAACAGGGATGACTGTTTCAAACAGGACCCGGTAAGGATTATAAGGGCGTTCAGGCTTGCTGCTTTGAACAGATTTGACATAGAGCCCTCAACGCTCAAGGCTGCGCAGAGGGACAGTAATCTTTTAAGCTCGACATCTAAGGAGAGGATAACGGATGAATTGAAAAAATTCCTTTCCCTAAACAACACATTTGCCTATCTGCTCTTAATGGACAAAGCATCGGTTATAGATTCTGTATTTGAGGATTTGTCCTTAACAAACGGATGTATTCAGAGTGAACACCACCTATTTGATGTTAAAACACATTCGTTGAGTGTCTATAACTTTATCGAGTGGTCATTCAATCGTTTGGAGAGGATACTCGGCAAATGCTACACAAAATATCTTATGCATTTTACATCCAAAAAGGGTACGGTATTAATATCCCTAAAACTTGCGGCTATCTTTCATGATGCAGGTAAACCGTTTTCAAAAATAGTGAACAAGGACGGAAGGGTAAAATTCCCGAACCATGAGAAAAAAAGCTCGGAGCTATTCAGTAAATATGCAAAAGAATATACATTCGGCAAATCGATATTAAAATTAACAAAATTTTTTATAGAAAAACACATAGAGCCTTCATACATATTCTCCCTTTGGGATAAAAATAAACTTGGCAAAAATGATATAATAGAGTTTTTTATCAATTACGATGAGAAAGGAATAGACCTGCTGTTTTTTGCCCTTGCAGACACCTTGGCAAAGGGGAAAATAAGCGCCATAAAAAGAGAAAAATATGTTGAGTTTTTGAGATTCATGGCAAACGAATTCTACTTTTCTATAAAACCTAAGATACAAGAAAGAGGCCTTATTGACGGCAACGATATACTCGATTCATTTAAAGTGGATAAAAAAATACTTGATTTTTTGTTAAAAGAGACAAAAAAAGCCCAAATACTCGGCACAATACGCAAAAAAGACGAAGCTTTAAATCTTGTCAAATCTCTGATTTCATAAGCTTTGTTATCATAAAAGCTGAAAGTCTATTATTGTTTTTTCGTCTATATCTATCAAGCCCTTCTTCTTCAAACTATAAAAGGTGTCTCTATCGCACACAACATCATCCGGCCACTGTCTCATAAATCCGTCTTTTTTGCTTTTGGTCGTAGCATCAACACCTATTATGTCGTCAATCCAGACATCCCTTAGGGCATCTATATTATTGACTATGCGCCAAACAAGCATATACGGATTATTCACATTATTTATATCGTCAACAAAAATCACAACGGAAAGGAACCTATGCAGACCTCTTAGACTTTCAAAAATTATCCTTACGGGCTTGTCTTTTTTCACGGCAATGATGGTTACTGGGTTCGCACTGTCCTTACAATACTGTTTTATGTTTGTTATACTCTTATCAATCAGTTTCATTCTTTCAAAAAGTTCATTGTCTTTTAAAATTTCTACGTGTTTTTCAACCGTATCCCCGGTTGCATCTATACCGAGTTTACCTCCGACCAAGGCTTCGGGAGACGAATGGTCAAGTGCATCCAAAATGCCCTTTGTAACCAATACTTTCTCCTTAGAAAGTCTGTTCAGCACATAATCGGCCAATTGTTTATAATCCGTTAAAGGCGGAGCGTCCTCATCAACAAAAACCGCATGTTTAACAAAACTCATCTGTCCGCTGCCCCACAATGAGTGCATAATCTGCAATGAATGTCCGGGATATTTCGGAGATATCCTGCACAGTATAAGGTTGTGAAATACTCCGTTTTCCGGCATCTTATAATCTATTAAATCGGGAGACTGCATCCTAATAAGCGGAAGGAAAACCCTTTCTGTTATCCATCCGAGATACTTATCCTCCAAAGGCGGTTTGCCGACAACCGTTGCAAGGAAAATCGGTGATTTCTTTGAAGTAATTTTCGTAACCTCCATAACGGGGTAAGGTTCTTTGGGTGTATAATATCCCGTATGATCTCCGAATTGACCCTCAATACGCTCGTTGATAGGATCAACAAACCCCTCGATTATGATGTCCGCATTTTCGGGCACATATATATCGTTTGTGAGGCTCTTAACCAAAATAGGGTTTGTATTTCTTATAAACCCATAGAGCAAAAGCTCAAATATACCCTGAGGCAAAGGAGCGGTTGCGCACCAGCTATAAAGAGGGTCACCCCCGATAGCCACTGTTACAGGCATTTTTTTGTTAGCTTTTTTATATTGATGAAAAATATGATTTGAATCTTTATGAATCTGCCAGTGCATACCGAGAGTGCTCTTGCCATAGGCCTGCAGCCTATACATTCCGACATTATTTATCTGCCCGTCTATACTATGAGTATAAACTTGACCCATAGTGATAAATTTTCCTCCGTCTTTGGGCCAGGTCTTTAATATCGGCAAATCATCCAAGCTTTTTATTTCTTTTGCTTGACAGCGTCCTCTTTTGCTTGACCTTTTGGGGAATATGCGTCTAATACCGAATAAAAATTTAAACATATCAATTTTATCTTTTAAATTTTTCGGGGGCTGCATTTTAAGAGCATTCTCTATTTTTTCTGCAATCTCGTCCGGGTGAGCCCCTAATATCTCAACTGCAATACGTTCATTTGCAAAAAGATTCATCAAAACGGGCATGGAGTATTTCTTATTTAGTTTTTTATCGACGGGTTTATTGAAAAGCAAAATTTTCGGCTCTTCCTTTTTAGCCTCGGCATAGGCTATATGAGCCATTTCAAGATTAACATCAACCTCAGAATCTATAACCTTTATATAATTTTTAAAACGCTCAACAATGTTCATCATATTTCAAGAACAGCTCCGACGGATGCAAAGAAAAACCTATCCCCCAGTCTGTTAAATAATTTTGCACTTACACTCAATCCAGTGCAGTGAGATGCACCGAGCTTTTGTATGTTGTATTTATCAAGAACTTTAATCGTTTCGTCTATCTGCTCGTCGTTTGCAAAACCGAGATGTGTTCCGCCCAAAACGGCATATATCTCCTTTTCTTTGGTCTTTTCTATAAAGTGGTTAAGTATGTTTACTATGCCTGCGTGCGCACAACCCAATATAACAACCAGCCCCTTAGAGGTCTTTATCGCCAGAGAATAGTCATCCCATATCTGATCCTGAACAAGTTCACCTGTTTGTGTTTTAACCTTCATCTCTTTGTCTATTTTTTCAAAAGTCGTATTTCTATCAACAACACCGGATGAAAAAATATTTGTGTCTATCTCTTTAAATTCCTTGTGAAATATGAAGTTTGAACCGAGGCTCTCAAGATATTCCCTGCTAAAAGGCACGCCTATGTATTTTTTTATGCCGTCTTTAAACCAATAACGCTCTGAAAAGATATTGGGGTGAGAATACACATCCAGCGGTGATTTTATCTTTAACAAATCGACCATACCGCCTGTGTGGTCATAATGCCCGTGAGACAGGTATAGAAATTTGATGCTGCTTAAATCCTTTCTCAGTGCTATCGAATTATTTACAAGAGCCCTGCCCTGTCCCGTGTCAAAGAGGAAATTAAAATCGTCTGTTTCAACAAAGGCGCTGAAACCGTGTTCACCTATGACATCAAAGGGAACAACTACACTGTTTTCAGCCAAGATAGTAATTTTTAACTCCATAACTATACCTCCGATAAGTATTTCATTTAATAATAAGGACTTTGATGCGGTTTTGTCAAGTCAATAAAAAATAAACCTGCAAAACAAATTCAAATACGAAAGCACAAAACCGGTAAACATAAAAATCAAAAAGGCAATAATTTTGACGTTGAAATATATACGATATTCATTATTATAAAAAAGCTGAATTTATTGATTTTTAAGGAGATTAGCTATGAAAACAAAAACCTCGCTTAATAGGGAATTATCCGAATATGCAGAAGAATGCAGATTGGATAAAGTGAAAAAAGTCATTGAACAGGGAGCAGATATTAACAGAAAAAATAAATTCTCAGAAACACCTCTTATGAAAGCCGCAGCCTCAAACTGCATAGATGTTGTAAAATACTTAATAGAAAAGAAAGCCAAGGTAAACGCAAAGAATATGTGGGGCAACAGCGTTTTAATGGAAGCAATTGTTTCAAAGGCCGATTTTGAAATAATCAAAACGCTCATAGACAGCGGAGCTTTCGTAAATGCCAAGGATAAATGGAACAACACACCCCTAATTGAGGCCGCAAAAAGGGGTATGTTTGAAACGGTAAAATATCTTTGTGAGCACAAAGCTGACATAAATGCAAAAAACAACTACGGCAACACAGCTTTGATGACAGCTTCCGAGGGAATAATAGGAGACGGCTTTGTAGAAATAGTTAAATATTTGATTGAAAAAGGAGCAAAAATAGACATTCAGGATTCGCTTGGAGAATCGGCTCTTATAAAGGCTGCATTTAGGGGCAACTTCGACGTTGTAAAATATTTAATTGAAAAAGGAGCTGACACCTCCCTAAGAGATGTCAACGATTATACTGCGCTGAAAAAGGCAAAAGAGGCAGGTTACAACGACATAGCGGCATATTTGCAAAAAATTAAATAAATTAATCCTCTTTCAAATTTTTCGTGTCTTTTGCATGATACTGTAAAAACTTAGAGACAACATCAGCCTGCTCTTTATCCAAAGCCGCTCTTCTTGTCATAACACGCAGAGTTGCCGGCCACTGATTTGCCGTAAATGTTGTTGATTTCGGCAGAGCGTGGCACATAGAACATCTTTCGTGAAATAGCTTTGAAACGGATTGCCATACGCTGTCCATACTGTCAGCAAGGTACTTTGAATTTATCCATACATTGCTGATTTCAACCTCATACCATGTCAGCTGCGTATCTTTATCCTTTATGGTCTTTAAGACATTTACAAACTTTTCCCCGACAGGCGTCAATTGAACCTTTAAAATCCTCTTACCCATAAAGGCGTATATAATGGATTTCAAGCCTTTCTGCCGCCACCCTTTGATTTTAACCTCAACCCATTGACCGGTCTTTTTTATCTGATAGACCTTCGCACCTATTTCAGCTGTTCCTATTGCTTTTGTGTGCGTGTTGTCCAAAAAGATATTAACGGGAGAGGATGCATATAAAACATCCCCTCCATATGCATACCCGGTTAAACTGAATATCAAAAAAAACAGAGCAGTTGTTAAAAACCTCAAAGCAGTAATTTTCATTGAAAAATCAACCCCCCGCCGGCACATCAAAGACGGTAACCTTCGGCGGCGTCTTTTTGTATTTTGTAACCTTTACTAAAACGGTGTTTGCAATATTACCCTGAGCTAATTTGGACGTCCCCTTATCAAGCGTAACAAGATTCGGGTTGCCGTGTTTACACATAGCTCCGACTTCACCCGGTTTATCAGGGTCATACCAGGCTCCCTCGTGAACAAGTATAACACCTTGCCTTATCCTGTCGGTTATAACAGCTGATGCAAGCAGTTTACCCCTTGCATTGTGTACCATTACAAGATCATTCTCTTTGATTCCGTATTTTTTAGCATCCTTAGGATTTATCCACATCGGCTCTCTTTCGTTTATTTCATAGAGACTTCTAAGCCATGTATTATCAAGCTGTGAATGCAGTCTGAATTTCGGATGAGACGATACCATATGCAATGGGTATTTTTTGGCTTTTTTGCTCCCGAGCCATTCTATGGGCTCCATCCACGTAGGATGTCCGGGGCAATCGTCGTACTTAAACTTTGCTATTGTGTTGGAAAAGATTTCCACCTTGCCTGATGGGGTGCCAAGCGGGTTTTTGAGCGGATTTGCTCTAAAATCACCATACCTTACCCACTGCTTTGCCTCCTCGGTGACAGGGAATTCAACATAGCCCTTATCCCAGAATTCATCAAATTCAGGCATATTAAGTTTCTTAATCTTAGCCTGCTTTTGCGCGATAGAATAGAACTGTTTTATCCAGTCCATATCGGTTTTGCCCTCGCTGAATTTCTTCTCAAATCCAAGTTTCTTTGATATACCTGCAAATATATCATAATCGCTCTTTGACTCATAAAGCGGTTCCACGGTTTTTTTCATGGCAACGATATATCTATTTGTGTATTCGCTTATAATTTCTATATCGTTTCTTTCAAAAGTAGTCGTCACAGGCAGAACTATGTCGGCAAACTTTGCCGTTGACGTCCAATAAATTTCGTTAATTATTATAGTGTCCGGCCTTCTCCAGGCTTTTATCTCTCTATTTCTATCCATTTGATGGCTCATCGGGTTGCCGCCGGCCCACCAGACAAGTTTTATCAAGGGATATTTAATCTTTGAACCGTTAAAATCAATAACTTTGCCAGGGTGAAGCAATAAATCACTTACGGCGTGGGCAAACGGTATTTCCGTCTTCACCGGATTATCTTGAGATGAAATACCCGGAAGAGATGGAGCATTGGCCTCAGGTGCACCGCCTGATGCATAATGATAACTAAAACCGAAGCCGCCGCCCGGAAGACCTATCTGTCCCAGCATAGCGGCAAGCGTAACTACCATCCAGGGAGCCTGCTCTCCATGGTCCTGTCTCTGGGTTGCCCAGCCGCTCATTATCATTGTGCGCCCTTTTGCCATAACTCTCGCTATTTTTTTAATCGTATCGGCATCTATTTCGGCAATCTTTGAAGCCCATTCTGGTGTTTTTTCGACACCGTCTGTTTTTCCGAGCAAATACGGTAAAAATTTGTCGAATCCAACGGTATATTTGTCTAAAAATGCTTTATCATAGAGGTTTTCCTTATATAGCGTGTAAGCTATTGCAAGCATCATGGCAACATCGGTATTGGGTCTTATGGCTATCCAATCGGCCTTTAAAAATTCTGTTGTATCGGTATATCGAGGGTCGATGGATATAATTTTTTTGCCTTTTTCTTTAAGTTTTTTTATTGCATTATAAGCGTAATGATCTGGCGGGTCCCATCCTATCTGATTGTTTTTCAGCAAATCGGCAGCCCAAAGAATAACCGTGTCCGTATGCTCTATTATTGTAGGCCAGGCCGTTTGTTTATCATAAACCTCTATATTACCCGTAACATGGGGTAATATCGTCATTGCAGCCTGAACACTGAAATCGCCCGTATCATCCGTAAATCCACCGTATAGATTCAACATTCTTCTCAAAAGGGTCGGTGCGGCATGCAGTTTACCCACACTATGCCAATCTACGCTGCCGGCAAAGAAAGCGGAATTGCCGTATTTTGATTTAATTCTTTTCATCTCTTTTGCGATAATATCATAAGCCTTTTCCCAGCTTACCCTTACGAACTTATCCCTGCCCCTCAAAGCTTTGTTGCTCCTATATCCGTGTTTTAAATAGCTTTCTCGCACCATAGGGTATTTTACCCTATTTTGAGCATTTACCCTGTCTGCAAGACCCTGCGTCATCGGTATCGGGTAATCATCTTTAAAGGCTTTAACTCTTGTGAACTCTCCGCCTTCTACGATAGCCTCAACAGAGCCCCAGTGAGTAGCGGTAGGAGTTGTGTATGTATCCAATACGGGTTTGCTCGGCAATCTTTTTGCAAAGACAGAAGGGGCTGCGTAAGCCAAGGCACCGGCCGCCGCTGTTGTTTTAATAAAATTACGCCTGCTCAATCCGTTTTTTTTCTCGCTCATAAATCCTCCTTTTAAGAAAATAGCTAAATATTAATTAAAGAGCGTTACCTAAACCCAATGTAGCCGACCTATTAAAAAAAGGAGGAGAGATTGCAATCCCCCCTCTTTTTTTGTGCTATATGGGAATACAATTAGCTTCTCATTTTGACTGGGATAAAATCCACTTTGCTATGGTTTCAATCTTTTCTTTTCCAAGATATCCGTAGGGAGGCATAACAGCTGTAATTCCAAGTTTTTTATACACACCTTTTGAACCCTTTTCTATGGCTTCTTCTATATGCTTTATAGCGTCTTTAGCGTACAATTTTTTGTTCGTTTGGGCTATAACTTTGTAAGAGGGTCCGACTTTATTCTGATCCACAGAGTGACAGGCTAAACAGCCGTTCGCCTTAACCAATTTATAGCCGGGGCTTTTATCACCAGCAAAAGAGATATTGCTGCCTGCAAATAGCATACAAGCTCCAAAAGCTGCGGTTGCCAAAAACTTTACTTTCATAAATATATCCTCCTTTTTTTCTTTTTTTAATTATCCACTAAAATCTCTTTCAAGTCAATCACTTTTTTATACTTTTTATCTTAATCAGGTAATAGCTTGTAAAAAAACCTATTGCCGGCAGCACAATTGTATATATCCTACATATGGATATCGGTATGTTGAGCTCAGCCTGGTAGCCCGTTACACTTAAAGCTATAAACATAACTATAAAAGATACTCCAAGAGATGTCCCTATCGGCCTCAAACTTGCAGGTTCCCAATAATCCACAGACTCTTTTGAATATGAAAGAAACGGTACAATGGCTATTATCAGCATAATAATACTCGGCAAAATAAGTCCCCCTATCACCTCAGGGCTTATAGAGGCTGTCGCGCTAAGCGGTATATTCCATGTTCCGGGTATTAGTTTTATTATGCCGAATATCCATAATAAATACCAGTCGGGTTTAACCATGGGTGTCTGCAGTGTAGGAGGCCCGAAATATTCAACATTGTGAACAGGCAAAAATGCTGATAGGAAAAAAAGCACTGCAAAAACAAAGAAAAAAACGAACATCATAAGACTCATCTGCTGCGGATATAATGGTATTCCGAGAATTTTGCCGCTTTTTGCAATATCTTTATTCTTATAAGGCTGGGTATGTTTCTGCTTTACCATTATGGCCATATGAATGCCTATCACGGCAGCAATTATGGCCGGAAGCAGCACAACATGATACATAAGAAGCCTCTGCAATGAACCGGGAGCTGGGAATTTGCCTGCAAAGACAAATTTTGCAACGGCATTACCAATGTAGGGCACGGAATTTGCAATTTCGTATCCTATTCCCGTAGCAACGGTTGAAAGAGCATCAAAAGGCAATGAATAGCCCGTAAAGCCGGCAAGGATTGCAAGCGTTAATAAAATCATACCTATAAACCAATTTATCTCTCTCGGCTTTTTAAATGAACCCGAGAAAAAGACCCTCGCCATATGCAACATTACAGCAGCTATCATTATATGAGCAGCCCAGTGATGCACATATCTCATCATCAAACCGAGAGGCTGAGCATTTATCATTAAAATGCTATGGTATGCAGCCGGCATTTTTTTGCCGCCGACCTTTATTATTTCGGATGAAGGAACATAGCTAAACAAAAGATATATTCCTGTCAACACAAGTATTACAAAACTAAATAAAGCTATTTCACCAAAAAAATATGTGGGGTGCACGGGGAAAACCTTGGTTAAATATTTATCTTTGAACCTATCCAAATCAAGTCTTTCATTAATCCAATCGTACATGCTACTCCACCCCCTGTTTAGGCCCTATCGGTCCGTCAAAATCACCTGCCGCCGATATTGTATTGTCGGCTATCATTAAGGGCAGTTGAGGGAGCGGCCTCGGTGCAGGACCTGCCAATACCTTTGCTCCATGAAATACATCGAACACAGATTGATGGCACGGACAAAATAGATGTGGAAAATCAAAAGAAAACTGTTTTTGAGGATACCATTCTACGGTACATCCCATGTGTGTGCAGATAGCGCTGTATGCACAAAAACCCTCGACGGTGTAGCCAATCTTTGTCGGTTTTTGAAACTCCTTCTCTTCGGCATGAAACAGCAGTATGAGGTTATTGTGTTCTTCTTTGCCTTTTGGAAAAGCAAGGATTCCTTTTTTGAGCGGCAAATCTTTCATGTTTATCAATTTACCGGCATTGGGTCCTACGGCAAAAACAAGTTTGTCTCCCTTTGCCACTTTTTGCCTCTTTTTCTTATTTGAGGGAGATTTGATTGTTCCAAAAGACAATGTCAATCCGCCCAAAGCTCCGACACCGGCAATACCCAGCATACCCTTTAAAATCTTTCTTCTTGTTGTACATTCGTTATACACTATCTTTTTCTCACCCATTTTTACCCCCTTAATTTTACCATGGAAGCTCATCGTCCATTTCGTGAACCATAACCTCTTCATCAATATAGTAGTGCCTATACAAAGCAATCATAACAGCAATCAGTAAAAAAACCAATGAAGCGGTAAGTCCTCGAACAGACGGAGTTGTTTTAGAAAACAGTTCGACTATAAATGCAATGATCAAAATTATATCCAATATACCGAGAGTCAGTATGCTAATAAAAGGGCCTATTCCAACAATTTCTTTTCTAACATGAATCGGGCTGTCAGAGTCTTTTTCAATCCAAACACTGACAAAAGCTATAAATGCCGCCATTAAAAACAGGACTCCCCAGGTAATAGCGGCTATCTGATACGATTTCACATCCTCAACCCACATCTTTAAGCCGCCACTCTTTTTTGCCTTTGAGACTGCAAAGAAGTTTATCTTTGTAGAGCCTCTTGAGCCTGCACCGTGATATGTCGTAAAATCGGCAGCAGTGGAAAAAGCAAATATAACGTTCATGTCCCTTTTTTCTATGGATTTTGTATGCTTCTGTAAAACTTTCAGAGGCCTTTCAAATTCAATATCTATACCGTTTGAATTTATCTTACCGGCATATTTTTCCACGTCATTTTTTTCACCCATATTTTTTATCGGTATATGTGAATAAGGGGTGTTTCCCCATTCTTCTCTTATATGTGCTTTGCCGTCCTTTACATAAGCAATATATATATCTGCATCCTGCATGGCTTTCTTTGCGCCGAGACCGACAGCAACCCAACCTTTTTTGGGCGAATGCATACCAAAATATATGTTTTTACCGCTTATTCTCCAATACAGTTTGTACCCGTTTTTCTTATCTGTAAAACTGTTGGTATATTCACCGGGGTTTAATTTACCGTCAACAGTGGCCTTTGAGAGAAGCTTAACTTTACCGCTGCTGCCGTACTCGTGAAACATATTAAGAGCAACTATAAATAAAATAACTGCTCCTACTCCAAGGAACCACCATCCCACTTTATTAATTTTCTTTTTTCCCATAACTCCCCCTATTTATGCGTTTTCCACTCATCCATTAAATTTACTTTGTTGCCCTCATAGCTTATCTTTTTCAATATGTTTCTATCTCTCTGCTCTGCTGTCGTATGCAGATATATGCCTATATTGTTACCTCTGATTCTAATGTTTTTTAAGTAGTTTTTGCTGCCGCTTTTTGCAGGGGACAGATTAATCACAAGACCCTTATTACACTGCTCTATGGAGCCATTTTCAATCAAAGTATTACTTGCCCTAATTAAAGCTATGCCTCTGAATTTTCCTTTATTTTTAATGGAAAAATCTTTTATAACGGTATTGTCAGCAGAGTTTAAAAGAATATTTACCTCGTTATTATAGCCCTTAAAGTTCAAAATCTTGTTGTTGTTTGAGTTCTGCACCATAACGCCTATATGGGAATACGATGCTCTGTTTGAATCAAAAATAACGTTATTTGAAAACAGTGAAACGACATCACGCGAATTGTGAATCTTGTTGTTTTTGACTACACTGTTGCTGCTCCACCACAACCGTATGGCATCGCCTTTTACACCCTCGCTGTACGGTTTTGACGATATATCATTTCCTTCTATCATTGTTTTTTTGGCCGACTTTGCGACAATGCCGTACAAACAATTTTCTATTGTATTGTTCTTTAAAACAGTACCCTTTGCTCCGATAATTTGAACACCCGCGTCCATTTTCCAGCCGCTTGAGCCCGAATTTTGCAAAACGCAATTTTTTATAACCACATCCTTTGCCCTTTTTATAACCAATACATCACCTTTGCCATGGGCGTTGATGACAGCACCGTTACAATTTAGGGTTAATGTTTTTATTATTACAACATTACCGGTATAATTTCCTTTTTTCAGATTAATAGCTGCACCTTCTGCAGATTTATCTATGATAGACTGAAGATTTACTGCATAAGAATTAACAGAAAGAAAAATAACAACTGCAATCAAGATTACAATCTTTTTCATAATCATCTCCCCCTCATTTTTTAAATATAGTCATTCTTTTTAAAATAGACAAGGCCTATAAAACCTATGAAAAGCCCCGTAACAACAGGATATATATAAGAAAAAATCAAAAGTCCGTTATTGCCGATTTTACTCAAAAGAGTCCATGCAATCGGTCCTATAACCGCCAATTTGGTGTCAAAAAGGCTGAAAGCCGCTATACGAAACAACTCCAGAGGGTTGGCAAGGGCCATTGCAAGAACAAGGTTTAAGTTTATGCCAAACTGCAGAAAAAGACCCAAAATACCCACATCAAGGAGAATAACGAAGAAAAACCAAACAAAGAATGCTGTGAATATAGCCGTATCCTGCCTCTGCGACAAAGAAGAAATAAAATATGATATACCGAGGAAACACAAGGACAAAGCTGCTACCAAACCAGAATATATGGCGTACAATCCCAAAGGTATGGTAAAATGCTTTGTCAATCCCCATATCAAGCTTGCAAGCAAAGCCGTATAGATAGGTATAATGATAACTATAAACCTACCTATGAATTTACCCCAATAATATTGAGATATGGACAAAGGAAAGGAAACGAGGTACTCAAGGATAAAAAGCTCTCTTTCCATAACCACAGACCTCGATGCGCTTATTAAAATAAACAGAGGCAAAACAATTATCGTAATCTCAATATAGCCAATCAAAACCCTGGATAAACCCGTAAATCCCAAAACCTGAGAAGCAGTTATACCCGACCACAAAAATCCAACCATTAATCCGAAAAAAATGACAAAATAGATATAAAACCATTTTCCTCTAAAGGAATCCTTTATCTCAAAAACAACCATATTGATTAAATTTCTCAACCCTCACACCTCATAACAGTATAACAAGAAAAGACTCATCAATGAGGATTTCTTGTCAGTTTAGTATGCACATTTTTTTTACTTTTATTTCCCATTTTTTAGGAACAAATTTTTTCATACGGTTTTCTTTTTTTATACCCCTTTTCAAAATTAATTTCTTTACTGTCTTCCAATTTAAACATGTTTTATTTATTTCGCCCCTTTTATACGCACCAAAGCCAAAATGCATAGGCGTAATTTCACCGTCAACCCAGCATGCTGTTTTTGCATTGAGCCATTTACCCGTTTTGGCATCACTCACCCATATCTTAGCACTTTTATACCAAGCAAAATGACAATCTTTATAAAGCCACATTACAGCGCAGCCGATATCATCGAACTTATAAATTTTACCGCTTTGCATATTACCGACCTCAGCCGAATAACGAGGGCTTCTAATCAGCATAAAGCATCTTTTACATCTATCGTGCCCGAAATTAATAGGAACGGGCTTCAATGCCGTTTCGGTAGAAGCAGCATGAGACAAAGAGCCGATGAACACTGTAAACACAAATACCGCAGCAAACATAAAAAACATTTTGGCAAATTTCATTATCATGCCTCCGCTAAACAATTTTCGTTTATGATGAATAGGGTTCATCCCTAATAATTTCTCCGTTATCCATTTCTATGATTCTATCTGCCCTTATACTGCCCTTTTCTTCTCTGTGTGACGTATAAATCAGTGTTAAATCATTCGGCATGGCATTGACAACATTGGAAATTATGACCCTGCTATCCGGATCTATATAGGCAAGCGGTTCATCTAATACTAAAATATTCGGCTGTCTTCCCAAAGCTATTGCCATCAAGACCTTTTTCTGCATGCCTCCGGAAAGTTTTTTAAAGTGTCTTTTTATACCGATATCCTCGAATTGAAGCTTCTTCAAAACATCGTATATAACATTTTCTTCATCCTGTTTGTTATCTATATTGCAAATGAATTCTATCAGCTGCTGAACTGTCATAAGAATCGGCGGAGGGATTTGAGGTACATACCCTATATAATTGGCAAGTTTGCTTTTATTGTGCCTTGCCTCCATATCCATAATTCTTATTTCGCCTTTATAGACATAAGAACCAATTATACAGCGCAGCATTGTAGTCTTTCCACTTCCGTTTCCGCCTACAACCATGATTCTCTCGCCCTTTCCAATATGTAAGTTTATATCATGAAGCACTATGCCCTTGCCAAAATCCTTTCCAAGCCCTTTAATATCAATCAAAAAATCGGCCTCCAATCAGAGTATTTTATCCAAATACCTTAAATCAAACTTTAAAGCATCATAAGCGCAAACATCAATACAGCGTGCACAGTTTATACATGCGGCGCCCTTGACAAATGCCGTTTTATCCTGAGTATCGTGCGATTCCTTTAAGGCGTCGGTAAGCAGCGTCGGTTCTATGCACACTTTATAGCAGTTGCCGCAGTGGGTGCAATTATTCAAATCGAATTTAACCCGCAGCATACTTACTTTACCGAGCATGCCGTATGTTGTTCCTGTCGGACACACATATTTACACCAGAATCGCCTGGCGTAAAAAACCTCAATGCTCAAAAGCAGCAGCACCCATAAAAGCAAAACCGTGGGTCCGTAAATAAAAGCCCTGTTTAGTATGTCAACCGGATTAAAGGATTCAAAGAAAATCACACCCGTTATCAGCGGTATCAATATAAATATAACCCAAAATACATATCTCACATGTTCTGAATACATTCTTCTTTTTTTAATTATTCCCTTTTTTCTCAAATATTCATGGATTATCTCGCCTAACTCGGCAAGCAGATTATATGGACAAACCCAACCGCAAAACGTCCTGCCGCCAACTATAAAGTAAAAAGCCAAAATAGTCAGAAAACCAATGACCGCATTCATCGTAATCATTTTATGGGCTACAACATATTCAAGTCCCGTATATAGGTCAATCAGGAAAAAACTCATCAGTCTTGAGCCGTTAAGGCTCCCTGCAAGAAAATCAAGCGCCCATTTAAATGAAAGTGCAAAAGTTGCGGCTATAAGAATTATGGAAAACCATCTTACGCATCTATACGATATACGCTTGGGTCTTATTTTTCTCGTATTGATAAACAGTTCGTAAAAGTTACCCCTTTTCACCTTTTCTTTACTTTGTATCTTGTTTTCAGTTTTTATATTTTTATTATCCATTTTTCTCACCCCATTTCATTCCGGGAATAATTACAATGGCGGCCGGTTCGGCCGGACAAACCATTTCGCATACGCCGCAGCCCGTACATCCGCTTTTAACAACAGGAATCTGATAAGTCCTGCCTGTCTTTTTATCTTTTCTTTCTTCTATTGTAATGGCTCCGGGTCCAATCGGACACTTATCGTAGCATAAGTTGCATATCTCTTTGGTATAAGAAGCGGGGTTAACTTTCCATTTATATTTCCATTCATCCCATTTATGTTTAGATTTTGTTTTCAATTTTTCACCTTTAACCGCAAGGCATAGATCCGGCTTAACAACCGCAAGACCGATGCGAACCGCCTCGGCATTTTCGGCAAGCTCATGCACCAATGCGTATGTCGGGCACACGAGAACACACTGAATACCTTTGCAGGAAAAATCACAGGCATTTGTTCTGGCATCCATGTACGGCGTTTGGTAGGATAGTCCTTTATTGATATCAGCCAGCTTAATGGCATCAACAGGACATATCTGAACACACAATCCGCATTTTATACAGGCTCCGAGAAAATCCTTTTCATTAATAGCACCCGGCGGCCTCAACAATGTCTGCTGTTCCTCTGTCAAAAGAGGAGTAACACCAACTCCAACAGCCGTTCCTACAACTGTCATGCTTAGATACTTCACAAAGATGCGTCTGTCCATCTCAATCTTCTCCTTTTTTATGTAATTTGGGTAAATACAATCTCATCAAAGGTTTTTTATCCACAAGAAGAATGCTTGGTTTTGAAAACGGTATAAGTTTTTCTATAAAGTCTATGAAAGTAAATATAGGTGAGCCTGTAAAAAGTCTTAGATTAGGATTATCCTCAGATATAACGCCGGAATACTTCATTTCAAAAAAAGGCAAATCACCTATACCATCCCCGTTTGAATCATAGCCTACATACCTGTCCCAATAATCATTGCTCCAAATCCCTCTTTTTTTATCTAGCATTCCTCCGCTTACCCTTACGTCCTTGAAATTACCGACAAAATCGTCGTGTGTAAATATATTTTTGTTTCTGGTAACGTCCGTGTTAAAATCCATTGCTATGGTGTTGTAATAAAACCTATCGTTTACAAATTTGCAGCTCATGCCAGGCTCATAAGGCGATTCATCGATAAACACACCCCTCGTGCAGTGTTCTACGGTAACATTTTTTGCTACAAGGTTGCTTGCGTCTTTCAAACCTAATCCTATTGCCGTTACCGTCGTGTTGTTTGTAATCAAAGCGCCGTCTATTTCAACGTGTGTTGTGTACATATCGTATATTCCGACCATATTGCGGTCTCCGCGATAGTTTACAACCTTGTCGTAGTTTGAATACATAAAGTGAATACCATATCTCGACCTGACGGTTGTTTGGTCTTGAATAGTATCGTGTCGACAGAACCACACAATCAAATCCCTTGAATCATGTACGTAATTACCTTTCAGTAAATCATAATTACTCCACCAAAGTCTGATGGCATCTCCGCGCAGCCCTACCTGTTTATAAGGTTTTGACGTTATATTGTTGTATGCAATCAAACTATGGTTCATATATTTCGTCTGTATTCCATACAAGCAGTTCTTTATAATATTATGCAGTATTTTTATATGATTTGCCCTTTTGACAGCAATACCTGCATCCATTTCCCAGCCCTGCTCACCGGAGTTTTGAATAATAAGGTTCTTAATTGTAACATTGTCCGACAAAACAGTTATTACATTACCCTTCCCTTCGCCGTCTATTATGGCCTGACTACCTCCGTCAAGTGTTAAAGGTTTTTTAATAATAATGTCGCCGTAATATATATCCTTTTTTAATTTTATTATGCCGCCGGGCGCTGTCTTATCTATTATATCCTGCAAAGTATTTGCCTTAACATTGAGGGAAAACAATATAACTGCAATAACAGTCAAATATATAAGCTTATTTTTTTGAAGCATTATCCGAGGTGCCTCCTGAGGGATATCCGCCGTAGAGGGCTTTTTCAAATTTCTCTTCTTTTTTGAATATGGTTTTCACAACAGTTTTCCAAGGTATGCATTCTTTATATTGATGCGGTTTTTCTTTATATGCTCCGAAACCGAAGCCCATAGGTGTTATCTGTCCGCTAACCCAGCAGGCCTTTTTGGCATAAAGCCACGCACCGTTTTTTGCACTTGTGACCCAAATAACAGCCCTATCTGCCCACTTAAATTTGTGTTCTTTATAGAGCCATATAACTGCACAGCCGATATCGTCAAATTTATACGCCTTTTTTGTTACAGGGTTAATAATTTCAGCTGCATGATAACCGTCCACTATGCTCATATCGCATCTGACGCATACATCTTCTCCCCACCGTATAGGAACAGGCTTCATAGCATTATTTTTCTTGGGAATACCGAATATAACTATAAAAATTATACCCATACCCAAAATCGGTATCAGAATCGGCAAAGCAAGTTTTAAAAATCTGTTCATTTATGGCTCCTATTCCTTTTTACTTTCTAGCTCCATCAGATTATCCTGCGTTTTTTTGCCCTTAACTGCAATATCATTCAAATATTTCCATTCTTTTTTCGCCCAAATATATGCGTCTTGCCATTTTTTATCCTTGGCAAATGATAGAGCTCGAAAATGCGCCTGCTTTGCTTGTTCGAGTTCTTTATAAAAATAATCTACCCTGTCTTTAATAGATTCATACTGCTTATATTCTGGATGCTGCTTAAACCACGTGAATATCATAAAATCGGTTGCGACCATTCCCCTGTTTGTCATCAGCTGTTTGTTGTATTTATCTTGAAAATTACCAGCAGATGCAGTGCTTGTTAAAAAAACCACGCTAACAAAGACAGCTAATATAAACGGTAAACGAGCTGTTTTCATTTCAAAAGTCCTTCCTGCTTTAAATATTTTCTTTTTGAAAGATACGACAGTGATATAAACACAACAGAAATCAAAAGAATAGAAAACCCGATAGCAGGCCTGTTATGTGTAGAAAACTGGGCAACCTTTCCTATGCCGTAGAGAATAGGAGTAAATTCATGGACCTTAAACGATGCCCACGCGTTTAAATTGTACCCCAACCAATGCGTCCAAAAAGAAAATACGGTTAAAAATATGAACGGAGTCACAAGAGGCAAAATCACAAGATACCCGAGCAGCCTCTTTTTGACGAACACAAAAACAAGTAAAGATAAAAACATAAAAAAAGCGAGATACCCGCCTATTCTGCTCATAACGGGAGATGCTATACTCAAAGACTGCATACCTATATAGTGATTAATCGTATCTATCTCATGCAAACAAGACATGGTTTTACACCCGTTAGCAGGCCCGTTAATATAAATATTGACCAGCAGACCGTCGGGAAAAGCGGTTCTTGGATACTGAGGGGCATCAAGTATGATTCTCCATAGAGGATTTCCGCGAGGAACAATAACCTTGGAACCGACAGGCACAACAAATCGGGGTATCTTCCTACCCAAATACTCCCAGTTCTTTACAAAACCCTTTAAGCCGTAAACCATTTCGACTCTTGATGCATTCAATTTATTTTGATAAACATTTTTATCATAAACCTTAGGCCACAAAAGAGCCACAAAAAAAACAGCCGCTCCTATTAATCCATAAATTTGGAATTTTTCCAATTTCACTTTTGCCATATCTCCTTATTTTTTTACTTTTCCATCTGCCACCGCCATTAAGTAGTCATACAGCTTTTTGGCGTCTTCCTTCTTTACGCCGTTGTTAGGCATATACTGAACATATTGATTGATTAAAGCTTTAACGTCCGGCTCTGCATAGTGTGGCTTTGGATTCATAATCCAGCTTATAACCCATTTTTCAGGTTTTGCTTTTGACAATGCCGCTATGACAGCCACAGCCGGACCTGAGGTACTGTCTTTGTGCATATACATATGGCAGCCGCTGCAGCCGTAATTATCAAAAACATCCCTCAGCTTTGAAATATCCTGCTTTGTTAATGTTTTACTGCCGGCTGCAAAAGTATTAGCCGAATTCAATCCCACTGCCAGCATTATTACCGCCATTGCGATACCCATTAAACTCTTTTTCATAACAAGCCTCCAAAAATACGGGGACAAAGCCGTTTTAGGTTTCGTCCCCTAAATAATAAACCCTTAAAATTATTTAGATGTTAACAGGTTATTTATAACATTCAATTTAACAACAGCCTTTACAAGATATTGGAATTCCTGATAAGCCCACAAATAAGCGGACTTATATTTACCCTCTTTTGCCAATTTATCAGACTTAGTTCTCACTTCGTTTGCATATTTTATCTGGTCATTTGCATCGCTCATTATTCCGACTGCTGTGGTGTTCTTTTTATAGCCGGCTTTTAATAGCTTTGCCTTAACTATTTTTATCTGATGCCTTATACCGTCATTTGTCTTTATTGTTTTTTGGTAGAGAGCCTTATAGTTTTGGCCGGCAAACGAGCTAACCGAACCCAAACTCAATAGTGCTACTACGGCAAACAATACAATTTCAATTCTCAACAATCTCTTCATAGCCCACTCCTTTCAAATTTTAGCCTTCCTTGTTAAAGAATGCACCTTCGGGGAATTTACCGTCTTTTGGCAATACGGCTATGTAGCCAAACATTTCAAGGTGCAGAGCAGAGCAGAATTCCTGGCAATAGAACGGATATATTCCCTCTTTATCAGCCACAAATTCAACGGTAGCAGTTTTTCCGGGCTCCAGTGATGCTGTTACATTGAAGTAGTAAACTCCAAAATCGTGGGTCTCATCCTCAGCCCTTTCGAGGTTCGTTATATGAATAGTAACCTTATCTCCGACCTTGCAGTATATATGCTCAGGATTGAAGTGACTCCTGATTGCTGTTCCCCAAACCTCTACATGGTTGCCTTTTCTTACGATTTTCTCACGGCCTGCAAGAGTTCTGTTGGGTGATCTTGCCATAGTTACCGGGTCTGTTCCAAGAGGATATACCTTCCATGCTCTCTTTTCAACTGTCTTTGTCTCTATAATCTGTGCATAGTGAGGTTCGCCAAGCGGGAAAGGCATAGCATAGAGCATTCTCATTTTTTTATTCAAAGGATCAGATATATCTATCAATTCGTGGTTTTGAGGATGCAGAGGACCAACATCAGCAAATCTATCAATAGCAAGTTTGTTTAGAGAAATTAAATATTTCCCTCTCGGATTTACCGTATCACCGTGAACGGCTGTCAAGTGGCCTACATTATAATGAATAGGTATCCTGTCCAAAACTTTGAGTTTTAAATAATCATACTTAACGATTGCCGAATCAACAAAGAGAGAGTTGTATGCTATATGGGTGTCAGCAACGTCAAACTGGTTATGCAAAGGACCAAGACCAGTTTGTACCATACCATGAAGTGTCCTTCTCATTGAGAGAATGGGAAGTCCGTAGGGATCTCTTCCGTCGTATATCTTGTTTTCTATCAGGTGCTGAATCTTTTTGAAATCGTAAACAGAGGTGTGAGTATCCAGTTTACCCGATGCCAAAATATACCTGCCATCCGGACTAACTGTTATTCCGTGAGGACTCTTCATAACAGGTATTAAATAGACAAGACCGTTTTCAACAGCAACCTTAATAGGTATGACCTTGTGACCATTAATCGTCTTATAATTACCCTTCTTAATAACCTCTTCAGCCTTTTTCCAGTTTGTCATATGAATGAAGTCGGTATCGTTTGCAGAACAACCTGCCTCAAACGGAGGCATACCACGTTCTATTCCGCCTGTGTACCTTTCCGTATTGAAAGAATTAGAAAAACCCCAGTCACCACTCATTAATTTACCGCAGTCGTTAATATCCTGCATATATGGCGGCAATTCAATGGTAAATGAATTTTCCATATCCACTTTGCCTTTTTTCCTATCGAACTTCCAGTATGTATGGCCTCCTCTAAAAATTGTGTTGTAAACTTCCTGATCCATAGGATCATGATACTTATTATCATACGGTGCAGCATACTGACAGGCTGTAAAGATATATTCCGTGTTCTGAGTGACGCTTGTTCCGCCGTGTGTAGATTTCAACACAGGGTTTTTAACAATTTGCTTTGTCTGCCAGTCACGAGTGTCTATAACAGCTATTCTACCCTGGCTCTTATCATTAATAAAAGCATATTCACCATCATAATCACCCTTTGTTTCTGAAAATCCAGGATGGTGAGTATCGCCGGTATGAACAGGTCTTCCCAGAACAGAGCCCTGTTTAATAATTTCCTGTGATTCCTTATCATACCCCCAGCCCTGCCATGTCTCTGGAGCAAAAACAGCTATAGTTTTAATAAGTCTCATTGAAGGAACACCATAAAGAAACAAATGGCCGCTCTGTCCACCGGATGACAAACAGATATAAGGATCATGTACGCCTTCTGGGATATACGTCTTTGCAGCAGCAAGAACATTATCGGGGGTAAGATTTCTTTCCTTCATCACCTTTGCCAATTCACCGGAAATCCCGGCTGCATCGGCTTTGGGTGTTTTAGTGGCAGATAGCCCCGCACCAAGCGCAGCAGCGCCTATACCACCAATGGCCGCTCGTTTAAGTATGGTTCTTCTTGACACCCCGCCTTTTTTCTTATCCTTATCCATAAACACCTCCTCAAAACAATAAAACTAAATATATGTGAAACAAAAACTACCTGCTAATTTTTCTTACTAAAATATTACATAAAATATTTATTTTTGTCAATTATATTTAATAACAATAATTTCTCCTTTTACAGAGATATAGCGCACAATGAAATCCTGCTTCAACATTTTCTCTCCTTGTTATTTAATTATAGCACTGCTGAATTCCATTTCCTTGACCTATATCAATTTTTCACAAATAAAGAAATAAATCTTTATTCCATATTTACATAAAATTTATGCATCAATTTTGAAAAAATGCCTACATACTCGGCTCTTTTGTCATTCGGATATCTATACATTCCATCAGCTGGTATAAGTTTTTTTAATATGGAAGCATTTTTGATAAGCAGATTTGCATAGTCGTTCTTATCGTATCTCAAAAAACCTATCTCCACGGAATGGAGGTTTTTTATCGTTTTTATCTTGTTTATCAACTCTGTATACTCATCGATATAATCCACAAAAACAGGGTCAAATCTTATGCCTATTTGAAAACCTTTATCGTCAAGTTTCCTAATTGCGGCAAGTCTTCTTTCAAGATTAGGCGTAAAATGCTCATATTTGTCTATGATAATTTGCGGGTTTAGAGAAAATGCAGCAATTATTTTTTTACTCGGTTCAAGCTTGCTCAGCTCTTCAATACTGTCTGATTTTGTTCTTAATTCAAGATAAATATCCTCATCAATGCCTTTAAAAAACTCAACAAGTCTCAAATTAAAATCACAAAATGCACCGAAAGACAAAGAATCGGAAAATGTTCCAGAATAAAAATATAAGGGACGTTTTTTATCCTTTTCCAAAGTATCCTCAACGGCTTTGAAATAGTCCTCATAATTTAAAAAAACAACAGGATTAAAACTTTTAAAATAACCCTTCAAAAAACAGTATGAACAGTCGTATAGACAATTATAGGCATTAAGAATTGAATATCCGTATGATTTGTCCGGCGTGTAGCTATCGGGCGTTTTTCTCAAAAATTCTCCCTTTTTGTCTGCAAAAATAAAAGCCATTCTATCCGACAGATTGTGAAAATATGCCGTATAATCGTCAATTTCAAAGCATCTTTTTTTATCAATGCGAATGCCTATCCTGCTTTTATCAACCCCTTTTTCCAAAAATATTGCAGGTTTGGTGATTTTTTTCGGCTTATACGGTTTTGACATATTGATTTTGATTTTTTTGTAGAGTTTCTGTCTTAGAGAAAATGTCAACCTGCGCTTTGCAATCAACTTTCCAAGCCCTTTCAAAACGTTTATATCAAAAATACCCGTATATCTGAATATCTCAAAAAGAACGCTGTCCTTTTCTATTAACAGCAATTTATCAATTATGTCTTTCACCTTAGCTACATCGCAGCGAAAATTTTTTCTTGCAAAATCGGCTGATGCCATACCTGAATTATCATCGCTTATCACCCTCAGCACTAAACCGAATTTATTGACGCTCTTTGTCGCTTTGGCAAAAAAATAGCTCTCTTTATCAACCGTATCGGCAAATAGACTTAAAAATTCATTATCTGTATCATACTCATCAAGCAGACTAATCATTTCAGCCGATTTTTCACCCCTGATATAAGGCATATCAATGGGATTAAAAACCGGTTTTTTATTGTGCATAAGCTTTACTTTCCTGCCGAAAAAAACATCCCCTATCTTAAACTCATCGTTTAATGAGCCCGAATATCCAAACAAAACAGCAATATTTATCTCATCATGCTTTGATAAAATAGACGTCACACTATAACCGAGATTTAAAGATTTTTGTCCGTAGTTTATGAAAACGGCAAGATTATCGTGTTCTAACAGATTAGAGTGCTTTTTAAGAGGATATAGCTTTAAAAGTGGCTCAATTTCCGCTTTGTGTTCGCTTACAAGGAGGAGCATAAAATTGATATATGGTTTTGTTGGAATATATGTCTGAAATAGTCATATTGTCAATCTGAGAGTCATTTTTAAAATAGGCATAGACCTTATCTATATTGCTTTTATATTTTGGCGTAAGCACATATTCTTTGCCTTTAAATCGGATGCTGAATAAACGATTTACATCTTCTTTGCCCAAAAACAGCAAAAACAGGACTCTGTTAAAACCAGAAAGCTTGTAAATATATTTTTTGGAATGAACATAATCAATGGCCTCAAAGTCGTTTATAATCACCTTTTCATTTTTATAGTCAAAAACCATGTTTTTTTTAGCATTTATGGTAAGTTTGCCGTCTCTGATTATCTTTTGGCCGCTCATTCCGTTAATAGATGTCTGTTTGAAGCACAGCGTTGACGTTTTATTGCTGTAAAGTTTAAAAATATGCTCTAAATTATCGGATGCAGCGGAAAATGACGCAAAATTACATGCTATGAGCAGCGCCAACAATATCCGAAACACTTTGAATATTTTCACGACTCAAAAACTCCCTCATACCTTTGATAATCTTCACTGTTATGTCGGGGTTTATAAAATTTGCGGTTCCTATTTCGATTAAAGATGCACCGGCCATAATGTACTGAATGGCAACATCGCTGTTATATATACCGCCTACACCTATGATAGGTATATTTATTTTCTCATATACCTCATAAACCATTCTCACGCCCACAGGATATATGGCAGGGCCGCTCAGTCCTCCGGTTTTATTCGCCAAAAAAGGTTTTTTTGCCTTTATATCTATAACCATACCGGTAATGGTATTTATCAAACTTACGGCATCTGCACCGGCCGATTCAGCCGCCTCAGCTATAAGAGAAATATCTTCTACGTTGGGTGTTAATTTGACAATGACGGGTTTTTTTGTTGAGCTTTTTATAAGCTTCGTCAAATTAAAAACGGAATCGGGGTTTTTACCGAAAAGTGCACCGCCTTTGGAAACATTGGGGCATGACACATTGACCTCGATAGCCGAAACAGCCTTCTCTAAATCAAGCTTTTCAGCTATTTCAACAAATTCAGCCTCCTTGCTTCCGTATATATTGGCAATTATATGCGTGTTTAAATCTTTAATCTCGGGAAGTTTTTCATTAACAAATCTATCTACACCAACATTCTGCAAACCTATTGCATTCAGCATTCCGCAGGGTGTTTCAACAATCCTCGGCGGTTTGTTGCCCTTCTTCTCTTTGACGCTCAGTCCTTTTACTATGAAACCCCCAAGCATATTCAAATCCAGGTATTTCTGATATTCAAATCCGTATCCGAATGTCCCCGAAGCCGCCAAAATAGGGTTTTTAAATATGATATTGCTCAATTTAACGGACATATTTACAGAGTTTGCCATGCTATATCCTTATAATCAAAAACAGGTCCGTCAACACAAACCCTTTTAAAATCTTTGTCGTTTGTTTCAATAACACAGCCAAGACACACGCCGATGCCGCAGGCCATCCTCGATTCCAAAGAAACCTGCATATCGCAATTCTTCTCATAGCACAAATAAGCCAATCTTTTGAGCATAATAGTTGGTCCGCAGGCAAAAATCAGAGAATTATTATCAATCTCGTTCTCAACCATATCAACAACATTGCCCTCAAAACCGTAACTTCCGTCTATTGTTGCTATCTCTCCGAAATCTATATAAATTTCATCCTTTGTGTTAAAACCGAAGAATGCCTTATAACTAATCTTATAATCATTTTCCAAAACATTCTTCAAATATATAAAAGGAGCAATACCTATACCGCCGCCGACAAGCAATATCTTTTTATCCTTCTCAACATCACCAAAGCCGTTTCCAAGAGGGCCCAATAAATCAATAAAATCCCCGGGCTTTTTATCGGACAAAATTTTTGTTCCCTCCCCGACAACCTTGTATATAATACCTATATGATCGTCTTCAAATGACGCAACACTAAAAGGTCTTCTAAGCAGAGGATAGTCAAAACCGTTGATTTTAACCATAAAAAACTGACCCGGTACAACATCAAACAAAGCCGGGTTATCTATTTTTAAGGAATAAATATTTGATGCAATTTCAATATTTTCCAGTATCTTTAATTCCATTATTTAATCTCTTCTATTTCGAATCTTCTGTCTCCGGCAGGCACCTTAACAAGCACCTCATCTCCTTCTTCCTTGCCGAGCAGCGCTTTGGCAATGGGGCTGTTTATGGAAATTTTTGCATTATTGGGATCGGATTCGTCTTCTCCTACAATCATATATTCAACGCTCTCGTCTTTATCCAAATCATATAGCACAACCGTGCATCCAAAGCCCACTCTGTCTTTGGAAATGCTGTTCGGATCCACAACCTGTGCGTTATTGATTTTTTTTGACAGCTCAGAAATCCTATTTTCTATTAAAGCATGTTTTTCTTTTGCCGCATGATATTCGGCGTTCTCACTCAAATCGCCCTTCGCCCTCGCTTCCTCAATCTCTTTAATGATATAAGGACGCTGATTTTTCTGCAAATCTTCCATTTCTCTAA
>JALTDI010000107.1 GCA_027074255.1 Desulfurellales bacterium | reverse complement strand
AAAAAACAGATAAAACAAGCTGAAAAAAGAATGCCCGATGATGTTATAGCATGCGTAGGCGGTGGAAGTAATGCTATCGGCATTTTCAGCGCATTCGTTAAGGAAGATGTTAAACTCATAGGTGTTGAAGCCGGCGGCGAATCACTTGAACTGGGCAGGCACTCTGCAACATTAACGCTCGGAAGGCCTGGTATTCTGCACGGTGCTTTGAGCTATCTTCTTCAAGATGAATACGGACAGGTGGCGGATGTTCATTCCGTATCGGCTGGTTTGGATTATCCGGGCGTGGGCCCTGAACACAGCTATTTAAAGGATATTAACAGGGTTGAATACGATGTGTGTTTTGATAGCGAGGCGCTTGAAGGATTTAGGCTGTTGAGCAGACTGGAGGGCATCATACCCGCGCTCGAAAGTGCGCACACAATCGGTTATTTAATAAAGCATAAAAACAGATTTAAAAACAGACTTGTCATTATCAACCTATCGGGCAGAGGGGATAAAGACCTGGGAATATTAAAGAACTATGAATTATAAATTTCAAATCTTTAATTAGGAGATAAAAAATGTGCAGAGTCGGAATATATCTTGTTTGTGATTACCCCGATAAGAAAAAGTTTTTAAATGCAGTATCGGTTTGTGAAAAATACAACATTGATTTTCTTGAGATAGGATTTCCCTTTTCAGACCCCGTTGCCGATGGTCCTGTTATAGAAAAAGCAGCGCTGGAAGTTTTAGAAAAAGAAAATACAAAAGAGTTTATTGAAAGCTTAAAGACAGTTAGGGATATTTTTTCTAAACGGTTGTATGTGATGACCTATGCTAATGTGATTTTCGGTTATTCTATGGAGAAATTTGCCGCAAAAGTAAGTTTTATAGACGGAATTATCGTTGCCGATCTGCCGTTTGCAGAAGCCGGCAGGTTTAAGGGGGTTTTTGAAAAATACAATATAAACATGATAAACTTTGCAACGCCGGAGAGCAGTTTTGAGGATATAAATAAAATTAAGAAGAATTCACGCGATTTCATATATTTTGTATCAACAAGAGGTATCACGGGAGGAAAATTCAAGCTTGATGACGAAACGAAAGAAAAGGTTTTATTCAGCAGGCAGGGTTTTAAAGGCGATGTTATACTGGGATTCGGTATAAAAAACAGGGAAGATATTGAAGAAGCCTGTAAATATTCAGACGGCGTTGTTGTGGGAACACAGGCTGTCAGGGCATTAAATGAAGGGGCATTTGAAAATTTTATAGCAAATCTCAAAAAGAATTGAAAATTTTTAGAATGTGATACAAAAGTTAGACCTTTTTATACTTTGCTCTTTAAATAACAAGCAATTTGTGTTCTACTAAAAATTTGAATTAATTTTATCAAAGGTTATACTCTCATAAGAAATTTTTGCAGGAAAGGAGATGTAAATGGTGAAAGATAAACTTTTAACACTCGGGCACAGCCCAGATCCAGATGATGCCTTTATGTTTTATGCGTTGAATATCGAAAACGCCATAGATACAAACGGCTATGAATTTGAACAAATCTTACACGACATTCAAACGCTCAATGAGATGGCAATAGAGGAAAAATTAGATATTACAGCGATATCACTTGCTGCTTATCCTACGATATCCGACAATTATGCCATACTGTCAAGCGGAGCGAGTATGGGTGATAAATACGGGCCGATTATTGTGGCAAAAAAACCTATGAGCTTGGATGAATTAAAGAAAAAACTCATAGCTGTTCCTGGTAAACTAACGAGCGCATATCTTGAATTGAGGCTGCTTTTGGGCAAGGATTTGGCCGTTGAGGTGATGCCGTTTGATAAAATTTTTGACGCCGTTGAGAGAGGGGATGTTGATGCAGGTCTGATTATACACGAAGGACAGCTTACCTATTCAAAGAGAAATTTGGTAAAAATTATTGATTTCGGTGAATGGTGGTTTGAAAGAACAAAATTGCCTTTGCCTCTCGGTGTCAACGCTATACACAGAAAATTCGGTGATGATATGAAAAATATATCCCAAATTTTAAAAAACAGCATACTATATTCTTTGAATCATAGAAAAGAGGCTGTTAAATATGCCCTTAATTTTGCACGCGGTATGGATATGAAGCTGGCGGATGAATTTGTCGGCATGTATGTGAATGATTTAACCGTTGATTTGGGCAAAAACGGGCTTGAAGCGTGCAGACTGCTTTTTAAAGAAGCCTATGATAGCGGTTTAATTGATAGAAATCCGGAGATTGAGCTTGTTTAACAAAACAAGGAAAGAGATAGAAGAAGCTTTACCTGAATATATGCGTATAGCTGCAACAGGCGACGTCGGAGCTATGCGGAAATTGGGAGATATCTATTATTTCGGTCTTACCGGTGAAAAAAATTATTCAAAAGCGGTGTTCTGGTATGAAAAAGCCGTTGAAAATAACGATACGGTGTCGATGAATCGGCTTGCCGGCCTTTATCTTGAAGGTAAGCCGAATATAAAGGATGTGGAAAAAGCCATAGGGCTGCTTGAAAAGGCTGCTAATCTCGGCAATAGTGCAGCAATGAATAACTTGGGTTTAATCCACAGAGACGATATCTACCAAAAACAGGATTTAAAAAAGGCTGAGGAGTGGTTTAAAAAAGCCATAGATAAAAATAACGATTATGCGCTTTTTAACCTCGGTGTTTTGTACTTTGATTTGGATAAAATTGACGATGCTTTTCCACTAATAGAGGAATCCATAAAGAAAGGAAATACAAAGGCGATGCTTTTTATGGGTTCCATATATTACAGCGGCATGAAGGTTGAACAGGACAAAAAGAAAGCATTTCATTATTTCGGCCTGGCTGCTGAAAAAGACGATATAGACGGCTTGGATTCCGTTGCTTATATGCTGGAACACGGCGACGGGGTTGAGGAAAATAAGGCAAAGGCTGCTTT
>JALTDI010000106.1 GCA_027074255.1 Desulfurellales bacterium | reverse complement strand
GTCGTGATAAACGGCGGCATAGATTCTGTCGAAAAGCTGAATTACGCCGAAAAAATAACAGGCTGCAGTTTTTTTATGATAGGCCAGGCCGCAATAGCAAAACCATATATTTTCGAGGATTTTAACAGCAGAACAACAGCAATAAGAAACTCAGAATTCATAAAGAATCTAATAAAAAAACATTTTATGCTTATGGTGGATTATTACGGCGAAAACAGAGCAATTATGAATTTCAGAAAGTTTTTTCATCAATATGTAAAGGGCTTGAAACACAGCAGAATTTTAAAAGAAGAAATAAACACCTGTAAATCGGCTAATGAGGTTTTATACGTTGTGGAAGATATTCAATAATCCTTAACCGTTTCTTAATCAATTTTTTTGTTGACTATAATGAACATTTGTAGCATTATATTATTTCAATTTTTTTCAATAAGGAGGGCAAATTGAGTGTATTTAAGGTAAATAAAACCATAGAAGAAATCAATGAAAAAATAAAAAATGGAGAAGCCATAATTGTAAATGCCGAGGAGATGATAGACATTACACAGAAAAAAGGCATAGTTGAGGCGGCAAAAGAGGTAGATGTCGTTACAACGGGAACGTTCGGCACAATGTGCTCAAGCGGTGCCCTCATCAATTTCGGCCACACAAAACCCAAGATAAAAGCTGCCCAGGTTTGGTTAAACGACGTTGAAGCATACGGAGCCGTTGCTGCTGTTGATGCCTATATAGGAGCAACAGCCGTAAAAAAAGGCGACCCTCTAAATGCCGTTCACCCGGGCAGATTTAATTACGGCGGCGGACATGTTATAGAAGATCTGATATCCGGCAAGAAAGTGAAATTAGTAGCTGAGGGCTACGGAACAGACTGTTACCCATCCAAACACATTGAGATGGATATCACCATAAACGACCTAAAAGAGGCCACATTATTAAACCCGAGAAACGCCTACCAAAACTATTCGGTAGCCATCAACACGACAGACAAAACCATTTATACTTATATGGGCGTTTTAAAGCCTAACATCGCCAACGCCACATATTCATCCTCAGGTCAGATGTCTCCTTTGATGAACGACCCCTTCTATTTAACAATAGGTATAGGCAGCAGAATTTTTCTTGCAGGCGGTGAGGGGTATGTTATATATCACGGCACGCAGCACAATCCGAATGAGGAAAGAAACAAAAGGGGCATACCCAAAACAGGTGCGGGGGCATTATCCGTAATAGGTGATATGAAACAGATGGATAATAAATATATAAAGGGTGCATCAATTTTAGGCTACGGAGTGTCTCTAAGCGTAGGAATAGGCGTTCCAATACCTATTTTGAATGAAGAGATGGCATTCTTTACATCTGTTAAAGACGAAGAAATAGATGCTTATATATTTGACTACGGCTATGATTATCCTTTAAAAATTGACAATAACTACGGTTTGACAGATTATCGACAGCTAAAAAACGGCACTATTACAGTGGGCGGCAAAAAGATACCGGCAACACCGCTTTCGAGTTATTATATGGCTGTTCAAATAGCAGAAGAGCTAAAAGAAAAAATTATGGATAAACGGTTTTTCTTAACCAAACCGTCTGTTTTACTGCCTCAATCCGATGATTATAAGCCGCTGAAATACATACAAAATTACTTATGAAAAGATTTTACAGAAACCTGCACACAGACGGATTATTAACATACGAGGTATCCTATAAGGAGACGGATATGCTTATTTCCGCCTGTGAAGATATGAAGCTTGAATTGTTCGAATATGTTAGAAAATTAAGAAGTGAGTTAGATGGATACATATCTTACAGCAGGGATTTTTTGACATCCCTCAAACCTGTATCAAGCGATAAGAAAGCACCAAGCATTGCCAAAGATATGATAGATGCATCAAAGAGGGTGTCTGTTGGACCTATGGCCGGTGTTGCAGGTGCCTTTGCCCAATATACGGGCAAATTTATTTTAAGAAGATGCAGCGAGTGCATTGTGGAAAACGGCGGGGATATATTTCTAAAAATAGACAGGGAACCGACAATCGGAGCCTATGCTCAAAACGATTATTTCAAGAGCAACATAGCAGTAAAGCTAAAAAAAAGCGACTTGCCCTACGGTATATGTTCATCCAGTGCAAAGATAGGCCCATCACTAAGCCTCGGTAGAGCCGACCTTGCCATGATAGTATCGAACAATGCGGTTTTTTCCGACTGCCTTGCAACTAAAACAGCAAATATGATAAATGAAAAGGATGATATAACAAAAGCAATAGAGTTTGCAAAAGAGCAGAAAATTATAGGATGTTTGTTTGTTAAAGACGATGCAATAGGCCTTTGGGGTGATATGACAATTGTTTAAATTAAAAAGGAGGACAAATGATATCTAAAAAAATAATGCTGAGATTTCCAAAAGAAACATCTGACAAACCTTTTACATCGGATTTGTCAAGAAAATACAATCTTCAATTTAACATAATGAGTGCCGAGATATTCCCGCGCAAAGAGGGGCATCTAATCATAGAGTTGTCAGGCAACGAAAAAGACTTCGAAAATGGTATAGACTATTTAAAAAGCAACGGCGTAAATATACAGTTCATTGAAGAAAGCATAACTTTGGATGAAAACAGATGCTATCATTGCGGTTTTTGTCTGCCTGTATGCCCGACGGATGCGCTTATTATAAAGGACAAAAACACCATGAAAATAGAGCTCAATAAAGAAGAGTGTATCGCCTGCGGTCACTGCGTGAAGGTTTGTCCTGTTAAAGCCATTGAGCTTTCCGAGTTTGCTTAAAGTCCGTACTCATTCATGTATGCAGCTTTATAAAAAAGATAAAGAATCTATTTTTTAAAACTTAATCGAACAATTAATAGTTATATAAAATAAGTGCGGAATAAAAAGACAAAGTGTATATTACTCGCGCCATTCTATGAAGT
>JALTDI010000105.1 GCA_027074255.1 Desulfurellales bacterium | reverse complement strand
AACTACGTTAAGCATTTAAGTGAAACAATTGAAGATTTTAGAGATTTCTTTAGGCAGGACAAGGAAAAAAACAGGGTATGTATAGACCATGTGATTGATGATACCCTAAAAATAGTAAAAGAACATATAGAATCAAAACAAATAGATATCATTCTCGATCTGCAGTGTAAAAATAAAGTTGAAATATACGCAAACGAGCTGAAACACGTCATTTTAAATCTTATAAACAACGCAAGAGACGTCTTAATTGAAAGGGGTGTGCAAAACCCATGTATAACAATAAAAACATATGAGATAAACGATAAAACATTTATCAAAGTAAGTGATAACGGCGGCGGAATAGAAAAGACCGTATTGGAGAAAATTTTTAAGCCCTATTTTACAACTAAAAGCAGCAGAAACGGAACAGGTCTGGGACTTTATATGAGTAAAATAATAGTTGAAGGCCATCTGAAAGGACAATTGAATGTAGCAAACAGAAAAGATGGCGCAGAATTCTCAATAATTCTTTATAGAACACCATAATTTTTCATAACGAACCTCTACTCTCATTATATAAGCCTACAATTCATCCTGTTTGTCTATGCAGCATAACCCGTTTACAAGTAAATATATACGATATGCCGTATTGTTATTGAAAAAAAGAAAAAAAATTAACAAAGGGCTTGACATTTCATTTTTTTTTACTAAACTTACGCTCCGAGTGTGGGGTTATAAGCTTCCTGCCAAGTATGCGGCTAAGATGCCGCGCCTCATCGTGTGTTTTATCCCCTTTTTTTATCTTCTTTTTTTTCTTTTCTCAATTTAATCCACTTAATTACAAAGCCCGCACTCTTTTTTATTATTGATTGAAATGCTATAAAATGATATCCTCGCTAAAAAAAGGAGGTAGAAATGGATAGTTCGATTATGAGTTTAAGCAGATTTATGCTGGAAGAACAAAGAAAACACCCTTTGGCTCATGGAGACTTTACTCTTATTTTGGAACAAATAGCATTTGCCGCTAAAATAATATCAAGAGAGGTAAACAAAGCCGGTCTTGTTAATATATTAGGCAGTGCAAAAACACACAATGTACATGGAGAAACTCAGCAGAAGCTGGATTTGTTTGCAAATGAGAGAATGATAAGAGTGCTGAACCCCACAGGCAAGGTATGCGCTATGGCTTCTGAGGAAATAGACGATGCAATACCTGTGGACGATAAAAGCCTTGAAGGAAAATACTCCGTTGTCTTTGATCCGTTGGACGGCTCAAGCAATATAGATGTTAATGTAAGCATAGGAACCATATTCGGTATATATCGAAGGCTTGACGATAATAACTGTCTGCACTCCCTTCTTCAAAAAGGAAAGGAACTTGTTTGTTCGGGTTATGTTATATACGGTTCGAGCACAATGTTCGTTTATACGACGGGCAACGGTGTAAACGGTTTTACACTTGACCCGAGTGTCGGTGAATTTCTTTTGTCGCACAAAAATATAAAAATTCCCGAATACGGGAAAATATACAGCATAAACGAGTCCAATTACGACAGGTGGCCAGAGGGTATAAAAGAGTACGTTAAGTTTATCAGAAATCACCCAGACAGACAATATACTGCCCGCTGGATAGGCTCATTTGTTGCTGATTTTCACAGAAATCTTTTAAAAGGCGGCGTATTTTCATACCCTGAAAATACTAAGAATCCGCAAGGAAAACTGAGACTTTTGTACGAGGCAAATCCTATGGCATTTGTTGTGGAAAATGCGGGAGGCGCTGCAACGGATGGTAAGCACAGAATATTGGACATACAGCCGACTTCGCTTCACGAACGAGTGCCTCTTGTTATAGGGTCAAAATATGAGGTTGAATTATACGCAGAGTTCAGAGAAAAATACGGATAATCTTTTATGAATATCGTTATAGCCGGAGCAGGACAGGTAGGTTATCATATCGCAAAACAGCTAAGCGAAGAGAAAAAAAATGTTGTTTTAATTGAAAAAAATTCCGAAAAAGCGACATTTGCTTCTGAAAATCTTGACTGCATGGTAATAAACGGTGAGGCGACAAACATAGATACTCTGACAGAAGCAGAATGCAGCAAAGCGGATATGTTTATAGCAGTCACAAATTCTGATGAAATAAATATAATAGCCTGCCTTATAGCATCAAGTAAATTTAACATACCGAAAAAGATAGCACGTTTAAGGAGTGTAGAATATTTGAAGCCGTTCTATTTTTCAAAAAATATAGGCATAGACTTCATCATAAACCCGGAAATAGAAGCTGCAAAGAGCGTAATAAATGCGGTCAACTTCGGTGCTTCAAGCGACGTTATTATCTTTGAAGACATAGACGTTCAAATGAGAGGCATTTATATAGACAAAGAATCCGTTTTGCTTGATAAAACAATAATAGAAATAAAAAAGGATATAAATGAAGAATTTATTATATCAGGCATAAAAAGGGTAAATGGAGAGCTCATTATACCTAACGGCTTTACTAAGGTGGAATACGGTGATTATATATACATTGTTGCCAAGAGGAAAATCTTGGAATCAATATTAGAGAAACTCGGTAAAGCAAAAATAAGGGTGAAAAATATAGCCATATTCGGAGGAAGCCGAATAGGAATTATGATTGCCAAAGGGCTTAAAGATAAAAAAAGGAACATAAAAATCATAGAAAAAAATTACAAAAAATGTAAAGAGATATCCAAAGAGTGCGAACATTCAATGGTTATCCAGGGTGACGCAAGTGATGCCAACATATTTGAGGAAGAAAATATAGGAAATTTTGATGTTGTTATATCCGTTACGGACAGCGAAGAAACCAATCTGCTTTCCGCTTTGTATGCGAAAAATATGGGCACTAAACGCTCGATAGCATTAATAGATAAGCCCAACTATATGGCTATGGCAAGCAAACTTAATATAGACGCCGTGATTTCACCAAAACTATCAGCCGTCAGCAGCATATTAAAGTTTATAAGAAAGGGAAATATAGTAGGCTTATACTCCATATTCGGAGGCGATGCAGAAGCATTGGAGCTTTCCATCTCCTCCGCACAGAATATTGCAAATAAGGCAATAAGAGACATACATCTGCCGCAGAACAGTCTAATTGTGGCCGTTAATAGAAATAACGAAAATATCATCCCTAACGGTAATTTTGTGCTTAAAGAAAATGACAGAATGGTAATATTTGCCAAAAAAGAGGATATACCGCTTGTTGAGAAAATGATATAGATGAACTTTAAACTGGTTTTCAAGTTCCTTTCCATATTGATACTCATAGTTTCGGGATTTATGATTTTTCCCTTAATATTTTCAATCTACTATAAAGACAACGCATATCCTGGATTCATAATATCGGCATTAATAGGCATATTGATAGGCATATCAGGAATAACACTGATAAAAACAAACAGCAGCCAGCTATCCAAAAAAGAGGGGTTTTTACTTGTTTCTTTGAGCTGGATAACGATAGCCCTATTCGGCGCCCTGCCTTATATGATTTCTTCTCACATGAGTTTGACAAATTCGTATTTCGAATCAATGTCCGGCTTTACGACAACAGGAGCGTCCATCCTCACAAACATAGAGGGCATGCCCAAATCGATTCTCTTTTGGCGTTCTCTTACTCACTGGCTCGGAGGTATGGGTATAATAGTCCTGACAGTGGCTATTCTGCCAATGCTCGGTATAGGCGGGATTCAGCTTATAAAAGCGGAAAGCCCCGGCCCTACCATGGAAAAGATATCACCGAGAATAACGGAAACGGCAAAGTACCTATGGCTTGTCTATTTTATTTTGAGTTTGATTGAAACGGTTTTGCTTTTGGGCGGCGGCATGAATCTGTTTGACGCTTTAACACACACCTTCGGCACGATGGCAACAGGCGGTTTTTCAACAAAAAACGCAAGCGTGGCATATTTTCATTCTGCATATATTGACTGGGTTATTACCATATTTATGTTCTTGGCAGGGGCGAATTTCTCCATTCATTTTCGGGTTCTAACAGGAAAATTCTCAAGCTTAAAAGACGATGAATTGAGGTTTTATACACTAATAGTCATTATTGCAACATTGCTTGTAACCATCAGCATCCTAAACAGATATCCTAACTTCTTTGAAGCGCTTAGGTACGGTGCGTTTCAGGTGGTATCGATAATGACGACAACGGGGTTTGTAACGGCAAATTACGAATTGTGGCCTCATTTTGCTCAAACAATACTGTTTGTTCTTATGTTTATCGGCGGGTGCTCCGGTTCAACCGGCGGTAGTATCAAGGTTATAAGAATTTATACACTGTTAAAGCAATCGATTATAGAAATCAAGCATCATATACACTCAAAAGGCGTTTTTACACTCCTTATAAACAAACAGCTCGTTAGAAAAAATATTGTTTATTCCATATCCGGATTCTTTTTTCTCTATATTGCAATATTTTTTATAGTATCTTTGAGCGTATCCTTTTTCGGCGTTGATATTATAACATCCCTATCCGCATCAGCAGCCACTTTGGGAAACATTGGGCCCGGCTTTGGAATGGTCGGCCCTGCTGATAATTACGCTCATCTGCCCTTAACCGTTAAATGGATTTTAAGTTTCGCCATGCTTGTCGGAAGACTTGAAATATATACGGTTTTTGTTCTGTTTATACCTACGTTCTGGAAGAAATAAACTAAACTTCCTCTTCCTCTTTTTCCTTCATTAAAGGAAACAAAATGACGTCCCTAATAGAATCGTTATTTGTCAAAAGCATAACCAGTCTGTCGATGCCTATACCTTCACCCGCTGTCGGCGGCAATCCGTATTCAAGCGCTCTTATATAGTCTGCATCATACATTGATGCCTCTTCGTCACCTTTTTCTCTATCCTCAAGCTGTTTAAGGAAGCGATTCTTTTGGTCGAACGGGTCGTTTAACTCGGAAAAGCCGTTTGCAATCTCCATCCCTGCAACAAACAGCTCAAATCTCTCCGTAATATCCGGATTGTCGTTGCTCCTTCTTGCAAGCGGACTTATTTCAACAGGATATCCGACAACAAAGGTTGGGTTTATAAGTTTGGGTTCAACCAAAGCGTCAAACAGCTCCGCAAGAATCTTTTCCCTGCTCATATCTTTTTTCACTGATTTTTCCAATTCCAAAGCCAAATTAAAAGCTTTTTCCTTGTCATTTATCGTATCGTCATCGAGGCCTCCAACGGTTTTCAAACCCTCAAAAAAATCCAGCCGCTTCCAGGGTTTTGAAAAATCTATTTCATATTCGCCAAAAACAGTCTTCGTATTTGCCATATTCAGCTTGTTAAATATATATTCAAATAGGTTTTCCGTATAATCCAAAAGAAATGTGTATCTTTTATAGGCTATATAAAATTCCATCATTGTAAATTCCGGATTGTGCTTTAAATCCATTCCTTCATTTCTGAAATTCCTGTTTATCTCAAAGACGCGCTCCATCCCTCCGACCACAAGCCTTTTTAAATAGAGTTCCGGTGCAATTCTTAAATAGAGGTCTATATCAAGGGCATTGTGGTGTGTAACAAACGGCTTTGCCGTTGCCCCGCCGACGAGCTTATGCATCATAGGCGTCTCAACCTCAACAAACCTGTTAATTACCATAAATTCCCTTACGGCGTTAATAATTTCAGCCCTTTTCATCATAGTATTTTTTACTTCATCATTGACAATCAAATCCACATACCGCTGACGGTATCTAAGCTCTTTATCCTGGAGTCCGTGCCACTTTTCAGGCAAAGGTCTAATGGATTTCGTAAGCAAGACTATTTTTTTTGCCTTAACCGTCAACTCACCGGTCTTAGTTTTAAAAAGACAGCCCTCAACACCTATAATATCGCCTATATCAAGTTTTTTATACAACCTAAAATCCTCATCGGACAAGCTGTTTTTTTCAGCATAAATCTGTATCTGAGAAGTAAAATCTTTTATCTTCATAAATCCTGCTTTACCGAAGCTCCTATATGCCATAATCCTTCCGGAAACACTTGTGCAAACATTATCATCAATCAGCTGCTCTGCTGAAAGGCTGCCGTAATTTTTATGCAAATCCAAAGATAGGCTGTCAGCCTTAAATCTATTGTTATACGGTTCTATGCCCTGTTTCTTTAACTCATTAAGCTTTTCAATTCTTCTTTGGATTAATTTATTTCTATCTTCCATCTAAACACCCCTATAAACCGTTTTTTAATTCTTCTTTTATAAAATCCTCAATCTCACCGTTTAATACTGCCAAAGCAGCCATATCCTTCTTTTCTAAATTGGTTCTGTGATCCTTAACCATCTTATACGGATGCAAAACATAAGACCTAATCTGACTGCCCCACTCTATCTTTTTTTTATCTCCTGTCAAATCATTCATCCGTTTCTTTTTCTTTTCTTCCTCTAACTGATACAGCTTCGACTTCAAAATCTTCATAGCAAAACTCTTATTTTTATATTGGCTTCTTTCGTTTTGGCAGCTCACTACAATACCCGTTGGTATATGTGTTATTCTTATAGCAGAATCCGTTTTATTAACGTGCTGCCCGCCGGCTCCCGAGGCTCTGAATGTATCTATCTTTAAATCGTCTAAATTAATATTTATTTCAACATCATCGTTTATCTCAGGTAAAACGGATACGGATGCAAAACTCGTATGCCGCCTCTTATTGGCATCGAAGGGAGAAATCCTAACCAGTCTGTGAACGCCGTTTTCATTTTTTAAATAGCCGTATGCAAATTCGCCCTTTACACTAAATGTAATGCTTTTTAAACCGGCTTCGTCCCCGGCCTGTATATCCATTATTTCAAGAGAAAAACCGTTTCTTTCTGCCCACATGGAATACATTCTAAAAAGCATGGACACCCAATCACATGCCTCTGTTCCGCCTGCACCGGAGTGGATAGTTGCAATGGCATTATTAGAATCGTGTTTATCGGACAAAAAAACCTTTATTTCAACATCTTCTATTCGGTGTTTAAGTGATTCGACGCCCTCTTTGACATCGTTTTTGATGCTTTCGTCTTCATTTGAGAGTTCGTCCAGTTCAAGAAGCGTTTCTATTTCCTCTTCTATCTCTCTTACCCGTTTGCTTTGTGTTTCAACCTGCTGTTTTTCCTGTTTCAAAGACTGTAAAAGCGAATAATTGTTCCAATTGTTCTTATCCTCAAGCTGTCTGTTTATCTCGTCTATTCTCGGTAGTTTGGGGTCAAAGATACTCCTTTATCTGAAGTAATCTATTTTTAAACTCGTTTATTATCTCTCTCATTACGACTTATACCTCCGTTATTTTATGTCCAGCAGTCTTTTTAGTATAGCCTTCGACTGTTTTATATCAATCTCATCAAGAGAACTGATTTTTTTCTTAATATCTTTTCTATTCAACGTTGCAATTTTTGAAAGCCTCACATAACTTTGCATAAGCAGGCCCTTACTTTTCCAATTATGAATTTCGACCTCTGTTTCAATATTTCTTTTTTGCGAGGTTATTCTTGCAACTATAATATCTTCGTCTCTGGTATCAACAATAACCATTGCAGGTCTCATAACGGTATTGTTCATATTGGTATATGGAAAGGCAATTATAACAATATCACCGAATGAATAACTCATTATAACTATCTAACTCATCCTCGTTATCATAAAAAAACCTGTTATACACAATAACGTCCCAACAGTTATTTTTATCGTTAATAATAATGTTAAAAATATCGCAAATCTGTTTCGGGTGATAAATAAAAGCTTTTTTATCCTTGTCGCTTTCATTAAAGAAAATTTCCAGCGTCTCGCAATTCGATTTGCTCATAACTAACTCCTACTTTTTTATGCCGCTGTGTATAAAGGATATGCCGAATGTTAAAGGCATATAAAACACATCACTAAACCCTACCCTAATCATCATGGACTTTAAAAACTCAACATCCGGGAAATGCTGTATGGAATCCGGAAGATAAGAATATGCATCATCGTTTTTCGATATAATTTTCCCTACAAAAGGAAGAAGTTTGGAAGAATAAAAATTATACATGGCGCCAAAGCTTTTATAAATCGGCTTATTAAACTCTAAAATAACCAATCTGCCGCCTTTTTTCAGCACCCTTTTAAATTCATACAAAGCCGATATCTTATCCGGTATATTCCTTATGCCGAAAGCTATAATAACATTGTCAAACACCTCGTCCTTAAAGGGTAAATTTTCAGCCGATGCACATACCAAGCCAATGTTTTGTCCTTTAATTTTCTTTTTGCCGAATTGAAGCATACCGAAACTCAAATCAACACCCACAACCTTGCTTATTTTTTTGTGCGCTTCAATTGCAGCATCACACGTACCCGTGGCAACATCCAAAGCACTGTCGCCCTCAAGAAGAGACACAGCCTTTTTTCTCCACAATTTGTCAATATTAAAACTGAGATAATGATTCAAAGAATCATATGTAGGAGCTATGGAAGAAAACATATCCGCGATGGCCCTGTTTTTTTCACTTAAATTATGCATACGGTTTTTTTAACACTTACAGCCTCTTTGGTCAAGAAAAATGTTGCAAAATCATAAATTAGGGTATAAATAGATTAAAAGTTTTTATTGTGGGGGGTTATTATGAGAGGACTTGCTGCGGCAGTGATTGTGCTTTTATTCACTATTAATTCATATGCGACAACCATACTTATATACCACAAGATAGGTGATAACAGGACGCCGACAACAAATGTTTCGATAAAAAAATTCAAGGAACAAATGAAATACCTTCACGATAACGGCTATAAGGTTTTAGCACTAAAAAAGGTCGTTAGTATGATTAAAAACCACAAAAAACTCCCTAAAAAGAGTGTTGTTTTGACTTTTGACGACGGATACAGGACAGTTTATAAAAATGCATTCCCCGTTATCAAAAAATACGGTTATCCCGCTACGGTTTTTTTGCCGACAGAGGCGATAAAAAAAAGATACCCCGACTATATGACCCTCAAGCAGATAAAAACGATGATGAAATACGGTATTGACTTTGAATCACACAGCTACTCCCACCCGAGAATGGCATATAAACCGAAAAACTGGACAAATAAGCGTTATAAAGAATGGATAATGGGTGAGCTGACAAAAAGTATAGAATTTTTTAAAAAGCATTTCGGATATAAACCCTACGCTTTTGCAATACCTTACGGAGAATACAACAAAACAGTTATAGATACGGCAAAACTGGCTGGTTTTAAAGTAATTTTAACACAAGACCCCGGCTCTGTAAGCATATACACACCGCTTTATTTAATTCCAAGGGAGCCAATTTTGGGCAAATATTGGTCAACAATGAAGCATTTCAAAGAGGTATTGAACGAGGAATATCTGCCCATAACAAAGAGAGTGCCCGATTTTGGCTTGATTAAAAAAGCACCGACAGTGATAGGTGCAAAACTTATGTTTACCAAAAACTATAAAAACTGCGGCGTTTATGTCAGTGAGCTTGGATGGGAAAAAGCAAAAATCGGCTCAAACGGGCTCGTTTTAATAAAAAACACAAAAAAATTCAAACGAAAAAAAGACAGAATAGCGATAACATGCGTTGATAAAAATACCCATAAAATAGCGGTCAACTTTTGGATGATTATAAACAGCAACTAATGGTCGGAGTCATTATCGTTAGATACGGTATCGTCTGAAAA
>JALTDI010000104.1 GCA_027074255.1 Desulfurellales bacterium | reverse complement strand
ATTTTTAATGCTGAGATGCCGGATGATCTTTACGATGAAATCAAGGAAGCCTACGAAAAATTAAGCAAATACTACAATGAGGCCGAAAGTGATGTAGCCGTCAGAAGCTCTGCAACGGCGGAAGATTTGCCCGATGCATCTTTTGCAGGTCAGCAAGATACATACTTAAACGTCAAAGGCTTAGACAATATTATACACTACGTAAAAAGCTGTTATGCTTCGATATTCACCGACAGAGCCACCTCTTATAGATACGACAAAAATTTTGACCATTTTAAGATAGGACTCTCGATATGTGTTCAAAAAATGGCCAGGAGCGATTTGGCTGCAAGCGGCGTTATGTTTTCTATCGACACAGAAAGCGGCTTTGATAAGGCAGTTGTGATAAACGCCAGCTACGGACTCGGCGAAAATATAGTGTCAGGCAAAGTAAACCCGGATGAATTTATGGTATTTAAGCCCACACTTGAAAAGGGATATAAATCCATTATAAAAAAGAGACTCGGCTCAAAGCTAAACAAAGCGATATACGATGAGCAAGGCGGAATTAAGGATGTTGACACAACAGAACAGGAAAGATTCAACTTTTCCTTATCGGACGATGATATACTGACACTTGCACAGTGGGCAATCGCCATTGAAAAACACTATACGCAAAAAAAAGGCACCTATACCCCCATGGATATAGAGTGGGCAAAATGCGGCAAAACCAACCAGCTTTTTGTCGTTCAGGCAAGACCTGAAACCGTACAATCAAGAAAAAATTTAAGTGTTCTTGAAACATATAAATTGAAAGAAAAAGGCGATATTGTAGCCGAAGGCATAGCTGTCGGAAGCAAGATTGCATCCGGTATGGTGCACGTCATAGATACACCCGATGATATGGATAGGTTTAAAGACGGAGAAATACTGGTTACAGATATGACAGACCCGGACTGGGAGCCTATTATGAAAAAATCGGCTGCCATAATAACAAACAGGGGCGGACGAACGTGTCACGCCGCAATAATATCAAGAGAACTCGGGGTTCCGGCCATAGTAGGCTGCGGCGACGCAACCGAAAAATTAAAAACAGGCGATAAAATCACCATATCATGCGCTGAAGGAGAAATAGGATATATTTACGAAGGTACATTGGAATATGAGTTGGAAACCGTTGACCTGTCTCAAATAGAAAAACCCAAAACACAGATAAAAATGAACCTCGGCAATCCTGCCATAGCTCTTGCAAGCGCAAGCATTCCCAATGACGGCATAGGCCTTGCAAGGATGGAATTTATAATAAGTTCGTTCATTCAGGTTCATCCCCTTGCTTTGATACACATTGATGAGCTTGAAGATAAAAAAACGAAGGAAGTTATAGAAAAATTGACACAAGGCTACGATGACAAGCCTCAATATTTTGTGGATAAACTTGCAGAGGGTGTTTCTATGCTTGCGGCGAGTGTTTATCCAAACCAAATACTTGTTAGAATGAGCGACTTCAAAACAAACGAGTATGCAAACTTAATCGGCGGTGAGCAGTTTGAGCCCGAGGAAGAAAATCCTATGATAGGTTTTAGAGGGGCTTCAAGATACTATTCTGATCATTACAGAGAGGGTTTTGCCCTTGAATGCAAGGCTATGAAGAAGGTCAGAGAGGAGTTCGGGTTAGAAAATATCGCACTGATGATACCGTTTTGCAGAACACCGGAAGAGGGCCAAAGGGTTGTTGATGAAATGAAGAAAAACGGGCTTGTGCAGGGTGAACACGGACTTGAAATATATGTTATGGCTGAAATTCCAAGCAACGTTATCTGCGCTGATGAGTATGCCGAAATATTTGACGGATTCTCAATAGGTTCCAACGACTTAACGCAGCTTACACTCGGTATAGACAGGGATTCCGGTCTTGTTGCGCATCTGTTTGACGAGCGCCATATAGCAGTTAAAAGAATGATATCTATGCTGATAAAAACCGCCCACAAACATGGAAAACCTGTAGGCATTTGCGGACAGGGTCCAAGCGACTTCCCTGATTTTGCTGAATTTCTCGTCCATGAGGGCATAGACTCTATGAGCCTTAACCCTGACAGCATAATGTCAACAATACTCAATATTAAAAAACTTGAAGAAAAACTCGAAAGATAGACAATTTAAGAGGAGCTTTAAGCTCCTCTTTTTTAAAAAGAGGCTTTAATGTACGAAGATACTTTTGGATTATTAAAAAAAAGCGATACTGATTTCTTTGACATATATAAAGAAGAATCATACACAAGATTAATCGAGGCAAAAAATAGGGAAATAGAGAATATAAAAATGGGGACGGATACGGGCGTAGGAGTTAGACTGGTTAGAGGCCTATCAATGCTTTTTTCATCCACATACGACATATCCGAGCATTCTGTTTTTGAAATAGCAAAATTTTTGTCAGATACTGCCCCATCCAAAAAAGGCATATTCACCCTTGATGAAAAAAGAAAGGGAGCTATTGCACAGTATTCAGGCTATGCCCCGCAGATTGAATCGATAAAAGAGATTATTGATATATTCAACAACACGGCCTATAAGCACAAAGAAATTCAGCAGGTGAGCATAACCTATTCCGACAAACAAAAAAAGATAGAAATTATCAATGAAAATGGTGTGCTATTATCAGAGGAGCGCACATACACGGTTCTGTTTGCAGAAATAACCGCAAGAAAAGGCAATATAGTTCAAACATCAAGAAAGCCGTTCGGCGCTTTGGGGGGATTTGATTTCTTAAAGAATATGGATTTTGAAAATATTGCAGATGAAATGGTTCAAAAGCTGCTCGAGCTAATTTCATCCCCCTCTCTTCAAGCCAAAACCATGAGCGTTGTCTTATCATCATCGGCTGGTGGGACAATGATTCATGAAGCCGTGGGACATGGATTAGAAGCCGATTTGGTTTATGAGTCTATGAGCGTTTATAAGGATAAGCTTGGCACAAAGGTGGCAAATGAGAACATAACCGTCGTTGATGATTCAACAAAACCGAAGATGAGGGGCTCTTTCTACTTTGACGATGAGGGCACTAAATCTCAAAATACACTGCTTATTAAAAACGGCATCTTAAAAAACTATATGTTCGACAAAACCTACGCAAAGGTTGCCGGTGCAGAAACAACGGGCAATGCAAGAAGAGAATCATACAGGTTTGCTCCTATTGTCAGAATGTCAAACACATATATTCTTCCGGGCAGGGATAATCCGGATGATATAATTGCCTCTGTTGACGAAGGTCTGCTGGTAAAACATATGGGGGGCGGCCAAGTCAACCCCATAACGGGTGAGTTCGTGTTTGAGGTCAACGAAGGCTATAAAATAGAAAAAGGCAGGGTTAAAAATATGGTCAGGGGCGCCACACTTGTCGGTAACGGCCCCAAGGTTCTAAAAGAGATTGATATGGTAGGCAGCGATTTCGGAGTAGAGGTCGGAACCTGCGGCAAGGGCTCACAAGGCGTGCCTGTGACAGACGGTGAACCTACAATAAGGATACCGTCAATTCTTGTAGGGGGGAGCACCTTATAAGGTATTGTGCAAAAGTTGCATACGACGGTACAAATTATCACGGTTTGCAGATTCAGCCGAATGCGGATACAATTCAGTCTCGTATAGAAAACGCTCTTAACCTCATCTATAAAAAACCTATAAGGATTAATTATGCCGGAAGAACCGACGCGGGCGTCCACGCTTTATCGCAATACATAGATTTTCTGACGCCAAGTTTTAATATAGAGAAAAACAACCTGCTAAAAGCCTTAAACTCCGTCTTGCCTCACGATATACGCATTTTAAGCATAGATTATAAGGACAATGATTTTCACAGCAGATACAGTGCAGTCTATAGGGATTATACATACCTGATTTATAACAAAAGGTTAGAAAATCCGTTTTTTTACCGATATAGCTGGCACATACCATACAAGCTTGATATTGATTTAATGAAAAACGTTAAACATATATTTGAGGGCACTAAGGACTTCGAGTTTGTCGCCAATGAAGACAAAGAAAAGAACTGCACAAGAAACGTGCATTTTTTACGTATAAAAAAAGTCGGCTCTTTTGTCATTATTCACATAAGGGCAAACGGTTTTTTAAGGGGAATGGTGAGAAATATAGTGGGCAGTTTAGTGGTATCCAATAAAAATACCTTGAAAATAAGTGATAGTGAGAATATAATCCGCTTCAAGAGGGAGTTTAAGTTATTTAAGGCTCCGCCGAACGGACTGTTTTTAACGAAAGTAAAGTATTGAAGGGGTGGGAAATGATAGTCAAAGACGACATAAAAAAGATAGCAGAGCTTGCAATGATTGAGATTAAAGACGATGATATCGATAAATTTTCTATGCAGTTCAATGAAATACTGGACTATATGAAAGAGATGGATACACTGGATTTATCCAATCAGGAAGCTGCATTCCACATTACTGAGATGAAAAACGTATTCAGAGAGGATACGGTGCATAATTCCCTGGATAACGACACCGCTACCCTAAACGCACCGGAAGAATCGGAAGGCTTTTTCAAAGTCCCTAAGGTTATATAGGAGTTTGTTTATGCTGTATAAAAAAACGCTCCGCGAGCTTTTGGATTTGATAGACAAAAGAGAGATAACGCCTAAGGATGTTTATAGCTCCGTTTTAAACAGAATCAAGCAAAAAGAAAACAAGATAAACGCCTATGTCTGCGTTTTTGACGAATTCGAGGAAAATAAAGTTAAAGGAATGCTCAGCAGCCTCCCTGTTGCGGTTAAAGATAATATGCATATAAAGGGCAAAAAGACAACATGCTCATCCAAAATACTTAAAAACTATACGGCAATTTTTGATGCCACTGTTGTTGAAAAGCTCAAACATGCAGGTGCGTCCTTTATAGGCAAAACAAACCTCGACGAATTCGCCATGGGCTCTTCTACTGAGACATCTTATTTCGGAACAACGCATAATCCATGGGATCTGACAAAAATACCAGGCGGCTCAAGCGGGGGCTCAGCTGCTGCTGTTGCAGGCGGGGAAGCTGTTTGTGCAATAGGCTCGGACACGGGCGGCTCAATCAGACAGCCCGCATCTCTATGCGGTGTTGTGGGTTTAAAGCCTACATACGGACGCGTTTCAAGATACGGTCTCGTCGCATTTGCATCCAGCCTGGATCAAATAGGCCCTATAACAAAAAATGTGGAAGATGCTGCTATTTTATTGAATATTATAGGGGGTAAAGACAGCAGGGATTCCACAAGCTCAAATATTGAGATGGATGATTTTACCAAATATCTCAACTCGGATATATCCGGCTTAAAGATAGGCGTCTATGATAAAGTTTTGCCTGACTGCTCTGCCGATGTACAGCAATCGATGGAAAACAGCATAAAAATATTTAAAAATCTCGGCTGTGAAGTAAAAAGCGTTGATTTGCCCAATGCAAAGTACGCTGTTTCCGATTACTATATAATTGCGCCGGCCGAAGCATCGAGCAATCTTGAGCGCTATGACGGAATTAAGTATGGTTTTAGAATAGACAACTATGAGAATTTAAAGGATATGTATATAAAAACGCGTTCGAGAGGATTCGGAGAAGAGGTAAAAAGAAGAATTATGCTCGGCACCTATGTTCTCTCCAGCGGATACTATGACGCCTACTATTTAAAAGCACAAAAGCTGCGCGGATTGATAAAGCAGGATTTTGACAATGTTTTTGCAGGTGTTGATGTTTTAATTGCACCTACAACACCGACGGAGGCTTTCGGTATTGGTGAAAAAGCGGATAATCCGCTGCAGATGTACTTATCTGATATTTTTACCATACCGGCAAATCTATCGGCAGTACCAGCTATAAGCATCCCAAACGGCATCTCTAAAAATTCGCTGCCTCTCGGGCTTCAGATTATGGCAAACACCTTCAGAGAGGATAATATATTTAAATGTGCTTCTGCCTTTGAAAAAGAGTTTAATATTTTAGATAAATTACCGTTAGATTGAGGTCTGTTATTATGAATAACGTATGGGTTAGAGTCGATTTGGTTAACGGAGAGAGCTATATAGGCTCTATAAACAGTCTGTATAACGAAGAGGACGAAGAAGAATTTCTTTTATTCTTGGATGACCAGGCATATATGGGGTTAAAACTCGAAAACGTGCATAAATGTATTGAGAATGAGTCCGAATTGGAAATTAAACCACTTGACACAAAAGAGTCCGCTTATAAAAGCAGTATGATAATTATGAATATAGACAACATACTAACCATAAAATTTTTAAAAGAAAATTCTAAAACGGTTAAAAATTTGAATAAAAAGATTGTCAAAACTAAACCGGATACAAAAAATTCCAAAAACGTGCTCAATTTCAGATTGACCAAAAAGGAGTATGTCTAATTATGGGAGAACTGAAAAAAAAAGATGTTATTGACGCCCTTTACAATGTCATTGACCCAGAAATAGGGATTGATATCATTAATCTAGGCTTCATTTACTCTATCGAAATAGATGAAGAGGACAGAGTTAAAATAACTATGACCCTTACAACGCCGGGCTGCCCCCTAAATGTGCCCATACAAGAGGATATAACGGCAAGACTGGAAGAGATAGGGGCAACGGACGTGATTATAGACATCGTTTGGGACCCGCCCTGGAATCCGAGTATGATGAGCGAAGGGGCCAGAAAAAGGCTTTTGGGAGAGTAATGAGTCTTGGTTGTGCCATCATCGCTTACAATGAAGAGCATTCCATAGAAAGAGCCTTACAAAGCGTCGCTTTCTGCGACGAGATTGTGGTGGTTGACTCCGGCAGCAAGGACAACACCGTTGAAATAGCAAAAAGATACACAAAAAAAGTATATTTTCAGGAATGGCTTGGATACGGTAAGCAAAAAAATTTTGCCATATCCAAATTAAATACTGATTGGGTTTTGTCGCTTGATGCAGACGAGTTTATAACACCCAATCTATCCTCTGAAATTCGAAAGGCTGTAACATATTCGAAGCGGAAAGCATTTCTTATCAATATTCAGCTTGTGTTTATGGGCAAGAGGCTGCGTTTCGGAGGGACATATCCCGATTATCATTTAAGACTCTTTAAAAAAGGAGCTTTTTGGTTTGAAGAAACAAATATACACGAGAAAGTTAAAACAAAAATAAAAACCGGGAAGCTGCGCAGGCCGATACTGCATTACAGCTACGACAACCTTGAAGATTATATAAGCAAGTTCAACCTCTATACAACGCTTATAGCTGAAAACAACAAAAAAAAAGGTAAAAGAGTCCCTAAAGTTTTTCCTTTTTTGAGAATGTTTTTTGAACTTTTCAGGCGTTTTTTCTTAAAAGCGGCATTTTTAGACGGATACCCGGGTATCGTTTATGCCCTTTTATCGTCCTTTTACACATTTATAAAGTATGCAAAACTGATTGAATTGAACCGTAGATGATTACCTACGCTCTTTTTTTTATATTGCTTACAGCTTTTCTTATAAGATTTAATTTTTTCAGACTGCCGAGAAAAGGCATAGTTGTGCTTTTATACCACAGGATTGACGAAAAATTGACAAACAGCTCTTTGGATAAATTTTCAATATCCGCAGATGTCTTTGAAAAACAGCTTAAATACCTAAAAATGAGACATTTCATGTCGATTCTGCCGGAGGATTTGCAAGAAATAGAGGCAAAAGGGCTGTGGAAAAAAAACAGATATGTCATTATAACATTTGACGACGGATATAAGGATAATACGGCAGCAGCAGAAATTCTCAGCAGAAACGGTATGAAAGGCCTGTTTTTCATCTCTACGGCATATTTGGGTAAAAAAATGAACTCTGTTGATATGATGAGCGAAAACGATATCAAAAAACTTGTATCGCTAAAAATGGCAATAGGGTCTCATTCTCATAATCATAAAAAATTATCTAAGATAGATGCAGAAGATGTAAAAAAGGAGATAAAACACTCCTTGGCTATACTGAACGAACTTTGCGTTATAGAGGATTTTGCTTATCCTTTTGGAGATTATAACGACGAGGTTATAGAAGTTTTGAGAAACTGCGGCATAAAAAGAGCGTATATTATAGGACAAAAAATCTATAATCCACAAATCCATTCCCGCTATAAAATCCCAAGAGTAATAATAAGAAGAGACACGACCATGCTTGACTTTCATCTTTTAATAACAAGAGGCAGAGCCAAGTTTTAAGAAAAATTAATTTTCACTTGACTTTTGAAAAAAAGATTATAGAATAAATACAAATAATTAAATGTGGGTTGATGTTTATCTATTATTTTTAGTGGAGGTGTTTTATGGCTGAGGGAAAATTGGCTAACCCGGGTCCATTAGGGTTGGGAGGATTTGCTCTTACAACGTTTGTTCTTAACGTTCATAATGCCGGTTTGGTTCCAGCAGCACTGGAAGCCGCTTTACCGCTTGGATTGTTCTATGGCGGACTGGCTCAGTTAGTTGCCGGATTTATGGAAATGAAAACCGGAAACACATTTGGTATGTGTGCATTCGGCTCATACGGTGCATTCTGGATTGCTTTGGCAACACTTGTATATTTTACAAAATTGCATCTTATTCCCGGTGCAGCTTTAGGGCCGGCATTGGGTGTAACTTTAATTGCTTGGACAATTTACACAACCATTATGACCTTGGTGGTCCTAAAAAGCGGGCATACGTCGGTAATCATTGTGTTTGTCTTGCTTGAAATATTGTTTATACTTCTGGTTATTGCCCACTATTCAGGCAGCGTTGCAATAAAAACTTTCGCAGGATATGAAGGAATCTTAACAGCTCTTGCTGCATGGTATGCGATGTATGAGGGCTTGGCTGCACAATTCTCTGCAAGTGAGTGAGTATAAAAGCAAAAGCATATTGAAAGCAGGAGCGCAAATGCACTCCTGCTTTTTTATGTTCTAAATCTATTTAATTAGTTAGGAGATATGCAAAATGGATATGTCGGAAAAAATTAAAATAAGAAGAAAAAAGTTGGGATTGACGCTAAAAGCTCTTGCCGAGCGCGTCGGCTGTACAGATGCTTATATATCTCAAATAGAAACAGGCAAGGCCGTGCCTTCCATAAGCATACTGCAAAAAATAGCCTCATCCTTGGATGCTCAGGTAAGCGAGCTGCTGAGCGACGAGCAGAACAAAGACAAGATATTTTTATCAAAAGATGAAAGGACCCAAATAATATATCCGGAAAGTCATATTTTTGCAGAACTCTTAGTCTCGAAGATTTCTAACAAAGCAATGGAGCCTCTGTACAAGGTTATTCCTGTGGGATGCGGCTCTTTAAAAGATCACAAACATATCGGCGAGGAATTCGGATACGTCTTGAAAGGTAAATTGGAATTAAAAATAAGCGGCCAGACCAAGGTTCTTGAGCCGGGTGACAGCTTTTATTTTTCCAGCACACTGCCGCATTCATACAAGAATGTGGGTGATGTAGACGTAGAAACAATATGGGTTGTTAGCCCACCCGTTTTATAACAAATACAGTTTAGCCGATATAGAATTCAATTCTACTTCTTCAATTAATGATAGGGGGAGTTTGTTCTCTAATGATGTAAAGTGAATAAGGTATCTATTTTTTATTTTTATCTGTTCTATTATTTGGGGTGTCAAACGGACGCCTCTTACAGTTAAAATACTTGCCGATTTATTATTTTTTTCTCCTGTTTGTAAAATATTGCTTACTATTGTGCATTTTAAGTCAAGCATTGCGTTTATGTATTGCAAAAAAGAGGCCTTTTTCTTATTAATTTCCACAAG
>JALTDI010000103.1 GCA_027074255.1 Desulfurellales bacterium | reverse complement strand
ATTTGATCTATCTTGTTTGTATCTATGCCAATCCCCTTTGGAGGGTTATATTCGACAGTCAACACTTTTCTGCCGCTGTTCAGCAATTCTTTAAACACCATTTCTCGGGAATACTACCCGTTTGTCATTTTTTTTTCAAGTCAAAAGCAAAAAGTGCGCCTGATCTGCCAATTTTTTCACAAACACCGCGCACAATCGCAGGTGCATAGACGTTTAATTGTTGATTTTGGTTAAAAAACTTGAATATTTCTCAAATAATGGTAAAAGATTCAAACTAAAATATGGAGGGTTTTATGAAGATTGAAAATGGAAAAACGGTAGTGATTCATTATGAGGGAAAACTCGAAAACGGCGATCAGTTCGATTCCTCGAAAGGCAGAGAACCGCTTGAATTTGTTTTTGGAAACGGTTCGATAATACCCGGATTGGAAAAGGGGCTTGAAGGACTGGAAAAGGGAGACAAAAAGGAAATAACCGTTGAGGCAAAAGACGCCTACGGTGAAAGAAAACCCGAGGCTTTGCAGAAAGTTGATAAGTCACAATTTCCAGCAGACATTAAACCCGAAGTCGGTATGCAGCTTATGGCTCAAACTGAGACCTCGGAAATTCCCGTAACAATAACGGATGTGCAGGAAGAATTTGTGATTGTAGATTTCAACCACCCCCTTGCCGGCAAAAATTTGATATTCAACATTGAAGTTGTGGATGTAAGATAGTTTTTTAGTTTCAGCAAAGACAAAATATAAACAGATTTTATCGCTGTATATACGTTAAATAGCCTTTATTGCGATTTGGTACTATATTTTGAGCCGTTTTTTTAGGTGTTTTATGCCTAATTGCTTTATGCTGTTGACAATATTTTTTTGTTGTGATATTTATTGATTTGTAAAGCAAAAACATTAAAAGAGGAGGCTTGAATATGTCTTACTGCGAAAAATCCAATTCAGAGGTTGATATAGAAAACGGCGAAATTTTATATGAAGATGGTGACCATAAATTTATCTGGCTCGGGTGGGGAAAGCTTGAGGGCGGTCTTATTCAAACCAATCAATATTTGATTGTAAACGGCAGCAAGGGAACACTGCTTGATCCGGGCGGCATACACATATTTCCGAAAGTTGTCTCAAACGTCACAAAGTATATAGATTTGGAAGATATCGAATATATATTTTTCTCTCATCAAGACCCTGACGTCAGCTCGGGAATCCCTATGTGGCTATCGGTTACATCGGCCCAGGTTTACGTGTCGGATTTATGGGTCAGGTTTCTGCCTCATTTTGGCATATCGGATTTGTCGAGGATTCAGGGTATAGCCGATAGAGGCGGCAAAATGGGCAATTACGACATCATACCGGCGCATTTTATGCACTCGCCGGGTGAGCACATAGTCTATGACCCGCAGGCAAAAATACTGTTTAACTCAGACATCGGTGCAGCCGTGTTCTCTGATGAAAATAAATATTTGTTTGTTGACGAGGACAATTTTGACGAACACACGGCATTAATGGAAGGCTTTCACAAAAGATATCTTGCTTCTTCCAATGCCTGCAAATACTATGTAAACAGAGCCAAACAGCTTGATTTAAAGATGATAGCCCCCCAGCACGGTGCAATATTCAGAGACAGGGGGATAGATATGTTTCTAAACTGGCTGAACGGTCTGCAGTGCGGCTCCGATATTATCAGCCAAATAGCAGGTGAGTGAAATGTTGTGGCAAAATAAAAAAAATAACGATAAAAAACGGGCTGCCGCATCGTCGCATAAGGAAAACAGAGAGAACGACACTCAGCGGACGGCTAACGCTATTAAAACGCTGTCCATGGGCGTTATCAAAAGTTCTTTTATGTCCACGGCCACAATAGAAAGCTTTAAAATTATCTCTTACGACATTGAATTTCTCGAAGATCAGATGAAAACCTTTTCCGCATCTTTGGAAGAAATGGAAGGCAACCTAAAAGGTATGGCCGGCAACATATCCAAAGTGACCGAAGATTTTGAGTCGTTCAATAACAACGTCAATGATATATCCGACAAAATTTCCCAAAGAAACGAACAGATGGAGGGCAGAAAATCAGAGATTAAAGAGTTTGTCGAAAATATTAAGGACTTGACAAAGGTTTCCGAGCATATCAATAAAACCACAGACAATATATCTGAAATAGCCAATCAGACCAATCTTTTGGCTCTGAATGCAGCCATCGAGGCAGCGAGGGTGGGTGAAAAAGGCAAGGGTTTTGCCGTTGTTGCGGACGAAATTAAAAAATTAGCCACAAAAACAGATAACCTGACGAGCAGCATACAAACGATATTGAGGGAATTCAACGACAAACTGGATTCCACATCCGCAAAGGTCAGTTCCGTTTATGAATTTTTGGAGACACTAAGCGAAGATTTCAATGAATTTGCGAACATTTTTATCAACATTAAAGCTGAGTCTAACGAAATAGGAGAGTCTCTAAACGAAAATAATCTTGCAATCAACGAGCATGCGGATGTAATAGACGATTTAACACGCAGGATTGTTGATATATACGAACTGCTGAGCAGAATAATAAAGATAGTGGAAACGCTTCAAGACGCCAATAACAAGGTTGAACAGCTCATAAAAATATAAATTCGGCTGTTTAAAGCCTCCTCTGCATACTTTAAAAATCATATTAATAAAATTTGGTATTGAAATTATTGACCGTTGGATTAGCATTAAACATAGATTAAAAAATCCAATGAAAGGGGGCAAAAATGACGGAAATTTACAAGACCGCATTGGAAAAGTTCGAAAAAGCCGCGGATATTGTCGAACTTGATTATAACATAAAAAAGATATTGGAGCATCCCAAAAGACAGCTCATTGTGGAATTCCCGGTTAAGATGGATGACGGCACTATTGAGGTTTTTACAGGCTATAGAATTCAGCACAACATAGCGCTTGGTCCTGCAAAAGGAGGTGTAAGATATCACCCAAACGTATCGTTGGACGAGGTGAAAAGCTTAGCATTTTGGATGACCTTTA
>JALTDI010000102.1 GCA_027074255.1 Desulfurellales bacterium | reverse complement strand
CTTTTCCATTACTGAGTGCAGGCGATTAATAGGGTTATTTCTATTAAGAGTGCTCGTGTTGTTTCGGAGTTTGTTGAATTTTGCGTTTATGAAGTTTTTTATCTCAAAATTAAGTCTTTCTTGAAGATTATCGGCATACATAATCCTGTTATTTAAAAGACTCCTCAGTCTTATATAGTTTCTCTTTGCAGAGGAGAGTTTTAATTTTCTTGCACTGTTTGACAGTATCCTTTGGATGTCGGAATTTAAAAGCGATTCTGTTTTTTTTAATCCTTCGAGCATCTCCCTCTTAGATTTTGTGATAATCTCGGCTGCTGCCGAAGGGGTTTCCGCTCTTAAATCCGCAACAAAATCGCAGAGGGTAAAGTCTATCTCATGTCCTATTGCACTTATTGTCGGGAATTTAACTCTAAACAGACCTTTGGCCACATCCGGGTCATTAAATATCCACAAATCCTCGTTTGAGCCGCCGCCCCTTGCAACTATAACGATATCCGCATTATTGAGTGTGTTAATTTTTTCGAAGGCCGAAATAAGGGAATCTTTTGAACTTTTACCCTGAACGGCAACAGGATAGATAAAAACATTTAAGCCTACCCCCCTCCTGTTTAATATGTTGATTATGTCGGAGACGGCTGCTCCTGTGGGACTTGTTACAACAATAACATTTTTGGGCAGTAAAGGGATGTTTTTTTTCCTGTCGAAATAGCCCTGTTCTTTAAATTCCCTTTTAAGCTTTTCAAGGTCGTAAAATTTTTTCCCCTCACCTGAGGGCTGAATATGCTCGGCAACAACCCTGTATTCACCGCCTTTTAAATAAAGGCTTAATGAACCGAACACAACGACATTCATGCCGTTTTTTATGTTGAATTTTATATTTCTTATTCTGTTTTTATACACGATAACACCAATTGACGATGTATCGTCAACCAAAGAAAAATAAAGATGTCCCGTTGAAGAGTATCTCAAAGAGGATACTTCACCCTCTATCCATATACCGTAAAAATTGGATTCGAGTATATCTTTTATAAGTTTGCTTATCTCGCTTACACTGTATATTTTAACGGACATTGCGCTTTGAAAGCCTCAAAGATTCCTTTATAAGATTTTCTAATGAAATATCAGGGTTGTCGTTGAATATTGTTTTGACTATATTGGCTGAGTGAGATTTCGTAAAACCCATATTTTCAAGCACATCTATTGCGTCATAAACAATTCTGTTTAAGTTTTCCTGCTCATCCTGCGGCGGCAGTTTGGACGAGAATTCCACTATGATGGATAAAGCCGTTTTTTTACCTATGCCCGGTATGGTTGTCAGTATTTTTTCATCCTTGTTTGATATTGCCCTATAGAATTGCTCAACAGAAAGGCTTGATAAAACGGAGACAGCAGTCTGAGGCCCGATTTTTGATATTTTGCGCAGGGAGTTAAACAAGTTTTTTTCATCAATCGTATGGAATCCGTATAATTTGAGCATTTTTTCACCGATTATCAGCTCTGTGTAGAGTCTGCATTGCTCGTTTATCTTCGGGAGCATAGCATGTGTGGAGAGAGGCACAAAAACCCTAAATGAAAGACCGTTTACAAAAATTACAACAAACAGACTTTCTTTTTCTATCAAAGTTCCTTCTATTGCGTACAGCATTAGAGTATATCCACCCTAATCATATCCCACTGTCTGCATTTAGGGCATATGAAAAACTGAGTGCGTGTGGAATATCCGCAATTTGTGCAGGTATACTGAACAGATTTACCCGTATTGTTTTGAGCAAACGATAATACAAAGTCGGGTAAACTGTTTTTTTGAATTTCAATGAGTTTATAAAAGACTGAGTAAGATTTAACATTCATTTTGGACAGTTTCTTGTAAAGAGACAGGGCTTTCTTTTTTTCTTCGATATTAAACAGCTGGTTAGCGCAAAAATACAAGATATATATATTATCGGGAAACTCCACCAATAGATTTTTTATTACTGATTTTAGGGCAGATATGTCATTTATCTTGTTAAGCGCCGTGTCCGCAAACTCGGGCTTTATTTTACAGGCTTTTTCCCACTGTTTATAGGCATTTTTCATATCTCCGTAGTTCATATATATATCGCCGAGATGAACATAGGCATCCACACAGCTTGGATATACTTTCAATGCCTTCTCAAAATTCTTTTTTGCCTGGTCCGGATTGTTTTCCTTAATCTTTTCTTTGCCTATTTCGGTATAAATATGAGCCAGTCTATGTTCGTCGCCTTTTGCAAATCTTTTGTGCCAAACAAGGGCATTTTCCCAATCCTTGGAGTCCTCATACACCTCGTAGAGCAATTTTTTTGCAAGCGTATTCTTCGGGTCTATCGTCAGGGCATTTTTAAAATATTCTTTCGATCTGTCGTAGAGGCCGGCTTTTCTATAATCAACCCCTATATTTATATAAATTTCTATCTTTTTTTGTTTATTCAAATGGGGTCTTACAAGCAGGCTCTTATGAATGATCAAAGCCCTGTTAATCTCGCCTTTTTTCCTAAACAGGTTACCTATGCTTATGTAGATATCTATTAAATCCGGGTCTAATTTAGCCGTCTCTGTAAATTCCTCTATGGCTTTGTCCGTATCGTCTTCTATGATGTAGTTTATTCCCTTGACGTAGCTTTCCAGCTTCTTCTTGTCCAGCATATCCTTTTTGTTTTTACCCAAAAACCAGATATATGAAAATAGTGCTCCCAAGAGGAAGGAAAAGAAAATAGCAAATACGGTGGAATATTGATTGGCTATGGAACTTATAAAATTAAAATTCAGATGCATTTATCACTCTTTTGTGATTGTTAGCTGCCTGAGTTGGGCGATTTCTTCTTTTAGAGCCTTTATTTCTTTGTTTTTACTTTTTATTTCCTTTTTGATTGACACCTCGTCAACGAACATAAAGAACCACCCGATAAATATACCTGCAAAAACAGATATAAATACAACGAGCCACAGAGGCATATTTTCGAATTTTATATTCAAATACCTCACGTTAACAAACTGATTGTTATATACTATGAACAGTCCCAAAAGTGCCAAAACAATCATAATCAGGACGATTCTAATCGTTTTCATCTGCTACCTTCCTAAAAAATTTTTTATTTTTTCGTATGTATTGTTTATAGACTCAGATATTACCTTGGTGTCGGATATGGTTGACATAAAATTAGTATCGCCGTTCCACCTCGGAACAACGTGAATGTGTATATGATCATCTATGCCGGCTCCGGCCACTCTGCCGAGATTCATGCCGAGATTAAAACCGTCGGGGTGCAGAGCTTTTTTTAGAGCATCTATGCTTTTGTTTACCATATCGAACATATCTAACTGTTCTTCTTTGTTCAAAAGAAGAGGGCTGTTTATGTGCCTGTTCGGCACTATCATTATGTGCCCCGCATTGTAGGGATATTTGTTCATAATCAAAAATGAATACTTAGAGCGCAAGAGCACAAGATATTGCTTATCGTCTGACGCTTCGTATGCGTTGCAGAAGACACAGCCGTTTTCTTTTTTGTCGGATAGTATATATCCTATTCTCCATGGTGCCCACATCTTTTCCATATTATCAGTTTCCTTATTCAAATTTTCTCTTGTCTATAATTCTTTTTGCCTTTCCTTCGCTGCGTTCTATGGAGTGGGGCTCAACAAGCTTCACACTGACGTCTATTCCCAAAGAGCTTTTTAACTCGTTGTTTATTTTATCCAGAAATTCTTTTTGTTTTTTCATTTCGTCAAAAAACAGATTTGCATTCGCCTCAACCTTAACAGTTGCTATATCCAATGCTCCTGCTTTGTCTATTATAATTTGATAATGAGGTGATACACCGTCCATGCTGAACAAAACCTCTTCAATCTGACTTGGAAATACATTCACTCCCCTGATTATCAGCATATCGTCCGTTCTTCCTATGGGTTTTTCCATCCTTGCAAATGTACGTCCACACGCGCATTTTTCCTTAATAATGCGGGTTATATCCCTTGTTCTGTATCTAAAAACCGGCAGAGCTTCTTTTGTTAGTGTGGTTATCACCAGCTCACCGTATTCATCCTTCTTGGCTGTCTTGCCGGTTTCGGGATTTATGATTTCGGCTATAAAGTTATCCTCGGCGATATGCATTCCGTCCTGCTGCTTGCATTCGCCTGAAAATCCCGGACCCATAATTTCGCTCAATCCGTAATTATCATAAGCCTTTATGTTCAGTTCTTCTTCAATCTTTTTTCTCATCTGATTGCTCCAAGGCTCCGCGCCGAACATACCTATACGTAATTTTAGGTCGTTTTTTATGTCTATCCCGCTTTCCCTTGCTACCTCTGCAATGTGCAGAGCATAGCTCGGGGTACAGACAAGCACTGTTGCACCATAGTCCTTTATCAGCATAATCTGTCTCTTTGTATTGCCGCTTGAGGCAGGCACTATTGCAGCCCCTATCCTTTCCAATCCGTAGTGCAGACCAAATCCGCCTGTAAATAGTCCATAGCCAAATGCTATATGAACAATATCCTCATCGGTAACACCGGCAGCCGCCGCAATTCTTGCTATTAAGTTGCTCCATGTGTCCAAATCCTTGCTTGTGTATCCTACGACAGTGGGTTTGCCTGTGGTTCCGCTTGAGGAATGGATTCTCACTATCTTTTTCATATCCGTTGCAAACAGACCAAACGGATAGTTATCCCTGAAATCGTCCTTGGTCGTAAAGGGCAGCTTCTGTATGTCCTCTATCGTTTTTATACTGTTCTTGTCTATGCCGTATTCGTCAAATTTTTTCTTATACAGGGGAACGTTTTTATAGGCATATTCTATGTTTTCCCTTAGCAGTTCAACCTGTAAATTTTCTATATCCTTGCGCGGCATAGTTTCTCTATCTTTACTCCAAAACATAAATACTCCTAAACCTTTCTAAAAAATTCTTCTTTTAACAGTTCCACATTGGACTCTAAAAGTTTTTCTATCGCCTCTTCTATATCTTCAAATTTAAAAAGCATAACGGCGGTGTTTTCAAGAGCGTTTACGAATGTGTACATATACTCTATATTCAAATCAAGTCTGCTTATTATGTCAAGCAATTCACTCAACCCGCCGCTTTCATCCTTTACACTAATTGCCAAAACATAGTTTTTTTTAACGATAAAATCGGATTCAAGCAGGGCATCATAGGCGTCTTTCGGTTTATCTACAACAAACCTCAGGATTCCAAAATCCATAGTATCGGCCAGACTCATAGCTCTAATGTTCACCGAGGCATCTTTCAGGGTTTTGGTAACATTGAAAAATCTTCCCTTTTTATTCTCTATAAATACACTTATTTGTGTTATTTTATAATCCTCTACACCCATTTTTTACCTCCTTTTTTCTATACACTGCCAGTATATTTATTAACACCGTTTTGTTCAAGCAAAATCCTTAAAAAAGCCGAATTTCTCTTGAAAAAATAAGACAATTATATATACTCTGTCACAAAAGCGAAAGGGGGTGTGCTTTTGAGGATAGCTATTAATGGATTTGGAAGGATAGGAAGAGCTTTTTTTAGAACGACCGTAGGATATGAAGATATAGATATTGTTGCTATTAACGATTTAACGGACGCAAATATTCTGGCCCATTTATTAAAATATGATTCCGTTCACGGTGTGTTAAATGAACACGATATATATGCAGAAGAAAATAACATAGTATTTGACGGCAAAAAAATTAAAATATGTGCCGAAAGAAATCCCTCCGACTTGCACTGGGGAGATTTGGACATAGATGTTGTTGTAGAATCAACGGGAAGATTTAGGGATAAGGATAAAGCATCGATGCACCTGTTGGCCGGTGCAAAGAAGGTTATTGTCAGCGCACCTGCTAAGGGCGGAGATGTGCCCACCGTTGTTTTGGGTGTCAATGACAGCGATTTTGATTTTAAAAACAATGACATTATTTCCAATGCTTCTTGCACGACCAATTGTGTTTCTCCCGTTGCAAAGGTTCTTAATGACCATTTCGGCATAGTAAAGGGTTCAATGACAACCGTTCATTCATATACGAACGACCAGCGTCTTTTAGATGTTCATCATGACGATTTGAGAAGGGCAAGGGCGGCTGCTGTCAATATCATACCCACAACAACAGGGGCAGCCATAGCTGTGGGACTGGTTATACCCGAATTAAGCGGTAAGTTAGACGGCATTTCCATCAGGGTCCCAACACCTAACGTATCCCTTGTTGATCTTGTGGTTGATGTTGAAAAAGATGCCGAGATAGAAACAATAAATGAGATTATGAAAAAGGAGAGCCAAACAAACTTAAAAGGTATTCTTGAATACACCGATAAGCCGGTTGTTTCAAGTGATTTAAACGGCAATCCTCATTCAAGTATATTTGATGCAATGAGCACGATGGTAATAGAAAAAAGGATGATTAAAGTTCTATCCTGGTATGATAACGAGTGGGGTTATTCGTCAAGACTCAGGGATTTAATTATTAAGCTTGCAGGTTATATGTAGATGAAATACATAAACGATGTTGACATAGCGGATAAACGTGTTTTCATACGCTGCGATTTTAATGTCCCCATAGATGAAAACGGCAATATTACCGATGATAACAGGCTAAAACAGGGGCTGCACACAATAGAATATGCCATAGACAATAAGGCAAAAATCATTTTAACAAGTCATCTCGGCCGCCCGGGAGGCAAGAGGAATCCAAAATATTCACTTCAACCCATAGCAAAAAGATTGTCAACACTATTAAATAGAAGAGTTGACTTTATAGACGAGTGTATAGGCGATAAGGTTGTTGAAAAAGTAAACAGCATGAATGCTTCTGATATCCTAATGCTTGAAAATTTAAGATTCAATGCGGGAGAGGAAAGCAATTCGCAGGAATTTGCCGGTGAGTTAAATAAGCTCTTTGATATATACGTTAATAATGCATTCGGTGTATGCCATAGAAAGCACGCATCGGTGTACGCACTGCCGAAAATTGCTGAAATTGCTGTCGGTGGTTTTTTGTTAAAAAAGGAGATAGAGTATTTTAATCGTGTGCTTAATGCCGAGGAAAAACCTTTTGTTGCTATTATAGGCGGAGCAAAGGTATCCGGCAAACTTCAATGTTTGAGGAATTTGCTGAATAAAGTGGATAAAGTCATAATAGGGGGAGCGCAAGCTTTTACCTTTTTGAAGGCTTTGGGATATGAGGTTGGAAAAAGCCTTGTTGAGAATGATCTTATTCCCGACGCAGAGGATATTATGGCAGCCGCAAAGAAAAAGGGTGTTAAATTCTATCTGCCCGTCGATTTTGTTTGTTCTTCCTCTGTTAAAGATACTTTGAATGTTACAACAAAAACCTATCAGGAGATTCCTGAGAATATGATGGGACTTGACATAGGCGATGCATCTGTCAAACTCTTTGAAGAGGCCATAAGCGATGCCAAAATAATAGTTTGGAACGGACCCTTAGGTGTTTTTGAGATTGATGCATTTGCAAACGGGACAAAAAAGATAGCGAAAATCGTCGGGTCAAGCAAGGCGCTTAGCGTTGCAGGCGGCGGTGATACGTCGGAGGCGATTAAGATATCGGGAGAATATGAGAATATGAGTTATATTTCAACAGGCGGCGGTGCATCGTTGGAGGTATTGGAAGGAAAAACACTGCCGGCCATTCAAGTGTTAGAGGAAAAACAATGAAAAATTTAATAGCTGCAAACTGGAAAATGCATTTTGATGTGAAAGAAGCTGAAGATACTGCAAAACGCATGGCTTCGACAATCAAATTTAACGGGATTGATATAGTTGTTTGTGCCAATTTTACGCATTTGGACAGATTGAACGGTATTTTTAATGCAGGCTCCATAAAACTCGGAGCACAAAATATGTATTTTGAGGAAAGGGGAGCCTTTACCGGTGAGGTTTCGCCACTTATGCTGAAAGCGGTGGGCTGTGAATATGTTATTATAGGTCATTCCGAAAGAAGACATATATTTAACGAGGACGACGAACTGATAAATAAAAAGGTAAAAAGCGCAATTGAGCATAATCTTATTCCTATTTTCTGTATAGGCGAAACATACGATGAGCGTGAGAAAAAACAGGCATTCTCGGTAATAGAAAGACAGATTGAAAGCGGATTGAGGGATGTTGATATTGAAAACGTTATTGTTGCTTACGAGCCTGTGTGGGCAATAGGAACGGGAGTTGCGGCGGATATGGCCACAATTGACAAAATGCATAATTTTGTACGTCCCTTTGTTGATGATGTTCCTATTTTATACGGCGGCAGCGTAAAACCGAATAATGCCGAAGAGCTTGCACATATTGAAAATTTGAATGGATTTTTGGTCGGCGGAGCGTCGTTAAAGGCAGAAGATTTTAAAGAAATAATAGAAAAATTTACAAAGATAAAAGGAGAAAAATATGCTTAGTATCTTGATAATTGCTCAGATTGTATTGGCAATTATACTGGTGATAATAATCTTGCTGCAGAAGGGTAAGGGCGCTGAAATGGGGGTTTCCTTCGGTGCAGGTGCCTCGGATACCCTATTTGGCTCATCCGGTCCAATGCCTTTTATGGCCAAGGTTACGTGGGGACTGGCTTTTTTGTTTATGCTGAATTCGGCCGGAATATCCTATATGGTTTATCATGCAAACACAGCTTCGATCATTCAGAATGCACCCGCAGCCTCTAAGCAGCAAGGGAATGTGCATATCAAAATACCCATTAAGCAAAAAGCGAAAAATACTCAGGGTGCGCCTATAACCAAATAAATGCTTTTTTTGAGAGCATTAGTCCTATTATTTTTTATATTAGGGACGTATAATTCCTACGCAGAAAGTGTAATTAATTTTTCGCTGAGTGCTCAGCCCAAAAGGCTTATACCCTTTCTTGCAGCTGACTCTGCAAGCGGTGAAATATCGTCTTTTGTATTTAACGGACTGCTGAAATTTGATAAAAATATGAGCATAATCGGTGACCTTGCCAAGAGCTATGAGATAAAAAACGGCGGCAAGACGGTTATTTTTCATTTGAGAAAAAATGTTTTGTGGCAGGACGGCGTACCTTTTAGTGCGGATGATGTCATTTTCACCTATAAAACGATAATTAACAAAAATACGCCTACGCCGTATGCAGGCAAGTACAAAATAATCAAATCCATGAAAAAGATAGATAACCAAACGGTAGAGGTTGATTACCCGTATCCGTTTGCGCCTGCATTGTATTCCTGGATGATGGGCATTGTGCCTAAACATTTATTAAAGAATGCGAAAAACATAGCCACGTCTGAGTTTAACAGAAAGCCCGTGGGAACAGGCCCTTATATTTTAAAAAAGTGGAAAACATCTCAGTATTTGATACTTAATGCCAACAGGCGATACTTTCTGCACAAACCGTACATAGACAGAATTTTTTATAGGATAATACCGGATAAAACCACAAATCTGATGGAATTAAAAAGAGGAACGCTTGATTTAATGAATCTCAGCCCTTTGGAGTATAAATACGAGCTGAACAGCTATATTAAGAAAAACTACAAGGTGTATTTTGAACCCTCATCGGGCTATACCTATATTGGTTTTAATTTAAGAGAAAAGCTGTTCAGCAATGTTCTGGTTAGGAAAGCCATCTGTATGGCAATAAACAGGCAAGAGATAAACAGAACAATTCTACTTGGTTTCGGCGAGGTGGCCGATTCCATATACCCTAAAAATTCACCCTATTTTAGAAAAAAAACGATTTGCAGCTACGACCCAAAAGAGGCTTTGAAGATTTTGAAAAAGCTCGGATGGCATAGAAGAAGAAACGGACTTTTATATAAAGGCTCTATTCCTTTTAAGTTTACCATATATACAAACGGGGGCAATTCAGAAAGAAAATACGCTGCCATAATGGTTCAGGAATATTTAAGAAAGATAGGTATAAGGGTTGTTTTACGTATACTTGAATGGCAGGCTTTTTTAAATATGGTGAATGAGAGGCATTTTGATGCTGTCATTTTGGGATGGCAGTTGGGCGCTGATCCCGACCAGTATGCTTTATGGGATTCAAAAAGCGACTTTAAAGGCGGGTTTAATTTTGT
>JALTDI010000101.1 GCA_027074255.1 Desulfurellales bacterium | reverse complement strand
TACACCGACAATATAGGCAGTGATGCCTATAATCTCAAACTCTCGCTTCAAAGGGCTCAATCTGTTGCTGACTATCTTATGTATGTTGAAAAGCTCTCACCAAGCCTATTTTTGATTAAGGGTAAAGGCAAAGCAAACCCGATAGCAAGTAATGTATCAAAAGAGGGAAGGGCAAAAAACAGACGAGTGGAGATAGAGCTGAAAAAGTAGAGACTATATGAAAAACTTCGGTGGGTAGTGATTTATACGTTTACAATAATTTCCTGTTTGCCGTATTTGTACATAAATCTTGACAAGCAGGGGATAAAATGATAACAACATTCTTCGTAATTGGGCGCATAGCTCAGGGGGAGAGCACTTGCTTGACGCGCAAGAGGCCAGTGGTTCGAAACCACTTGCGCCCACCATTTTTGTTTTTAAGGTAGGGTCTTATGATTATTGCAAAGGGTACGAATTTGCTTGAGTATGTGAAGAAAAATAAGCTGAAAAATGTTGTTGCGGCAAAGATAGACGATAAAACGGTTGATTTGAATACAACGCTCGATAAGGATAGCGAGGTGGAATTTATAGACGTTAATTCAAAAGAGGGCGTTGATATTTTGAGGCATTCGGCGGCTCATATAATGGCACAAGCCGTAACGCATATTTTCCCCGATGCTAAATTTGCAATAGGTCCTGCCATAGAAAACGGTTTTTACTACGATATGGACGTTGGAAAAACACTGACAGAAGAAGATTTGAAAGCCGTTGAAAAGGAGATGAAAAAAATTGCGGGTGCTAACTATAAATTTGAAAGAAGAGAATTAAACAAAAAAGAGGCTTTGGATTTCTTTAAGAAAAAGGGAGACGAATACAAAGTTGAAATTATAGACGATATAGACGATGATGTTTTGAGTTTTTATACACAGGGAGATTTCACGGATTTTTGCAGGGGTCCGCACATCCCCTCAACCGGATACTTGAAGTATTTCAAACTTCTGAGTGTTGCGGGGGCATATTTTAGGGGCGATGAGAACAGACCTATGCTCCAAAGAATTTACGGCGCTGCTTTTGCAACAAAAGAGGAGCTTGATAATTATCTGAAGTTTTTGGAAGAGGTTAAAAAAAGAGACCATAGAAGACTTGGAAAAGACTTGGATTTGTTCAGCATAACTGATGAGGTTGGTCCGGGGCTTATTATCTGGCATCCCAAAGGTGCAATGCTGAGGGATATTATCGAGGATTTTGAAAGAAAAGAACATATAAAACGAGGATATGAGTTTGTTAAGGGTCCTGAGATTTTAAGGACGGATTTGTGGAAAAAAAGCGGTCATTTCGACCACTACAGAGAAAATATGTATTTCACCGAAATAGATAAGCAGAGTTTCGGCATAAAACCTATGAACTGTCTCGGTCACATTGAGGTATATAAGTCAACCAAGAGGAGCTATAAAGAGCTGCCGAAGAGATATTTCGAGCTCGGTGTTGTGCACAGGCACGAAAAGAGCGGGGTTTTGCACGGACTTTTGAGGGTTAGGGAGTTTACACAGGACGATGCTCACATATTTTGCAGACCTGACCAACTTAACGACGAGATTATTGGTGTGTTGGATTTTGTTCAGGATGTTATGGAAATGTTCGGTTTTGATTATGAGCTTGAAATATCAACAAGACCTGAGAATTCGATAGGAAGCGACCAGCAGTGGGAACTTGCGACAAACGCTTTGATTAACGCTTTGGAAAATACAAATAGAAAATATGAAATAAACGAAGGTGACGGTGCATTTTACGGACCTAAAATTGACGTAAAACTAAAAGACGCCATCGGAAGAAGCTGGCAGTGCGCCACTATTCAGTGTGACTTCACTCTGCCTGAGCGGTTTAGTTTAACCTATACGGATGAGGACGGTAAAGATAAACAGCCGGTTATGGTTCACAGGGTTATTTTGGGTTCGATTGAACGTTTTATTGCCGTCTTGATAGAAAATTATGCAGGTGATTTTCCGCTTTGGCTTGCTCCCGTGCAGGTTAGGGTTTTGCCTGTTTCGCAAAAACACGATGATTATGCATATAAAGTTTATGAAGAGTTGAGGGATAAAAATATAAGGGTTGAGTTGGAAAGAAGAAATGAGACGCTGTCCAAAAAAATAAAACTGGCAGAAAACGACAAAATTCCGTATACTGTGATTATTGGAGATAAAGAAGCTCAAAGCGGTCAAATCTCCGTAAGGCAGAGAAAAAAAGGCGATGTGGGAAGTTTTGAAGCAGAGCAGTTTGTTTCTTTATTGAACGAGCAGATAAATATTAGGAGGTGATATATAAGAGGAGATTTTAGAAAAAAGAGTCTTCCGCCGATTAACGAGAATATCAAGGCGGACAAGGTCAGATTGATTACTGAAAGCGGTGAACAGATTGGTGTTGTGGAATTTAAAGAGGCTCTTACAAGGGCAAGAAACGTTGGACTGGATTTGGTTATGGTTGGCTCAGGCTCAGCTCCGGTGGTCTGCAAAATAATGGATTACGGCAAATACAACTATGACAAACAGAAAAAACAGCAAAGAAGCAAAAAAACGCAGAAGGTCATCAAGGTAAAAGAGGTTAAGCTCAGACCGAGAATAGCTGATAACGACTATAACACAAAAATTAAGCTTGCAAGAAAGTTTTTGGAGGAGAAAAACAAGGTTAAGTTTAATGTATTTTTTAGAGGCAGAGAGTTAGATAAAAAAGAATTAATAGAACAGCTTATAGAGAGGATAAAAGAGGATTTGGCTGAGTATGGCTCAATAGAGGGCAGTGCCGATTATCAGGGCAGAAGAATGTCATTCTCTTTTGTTCCTAATAAATAGGGAGGGTTTGGTGAAGAAGCTTAAAACAAGAAGAGGAGTTGCAAAAAGATTTTCAAGGACAGCAAAAGGCCATTTAAAAGCTCACAAAGGTGGACACAGCCATCTTCTGTCTTCGAAAAACAGAAAAAGGAAGAGGAGATTAAAAGATCCGGATATCATTAAATCCGGCAGAATCCGTAAGAGAATAAATATATTGATGCCTTATCAATAGACGGGAGGATTAAAAATTGAGAGTTAGAACAGGTATTACAAGAAGAAGAAGGCATAAAAAAATATTAAAACTGGCAAAGGGTTTTTATCAGAGGAGACACTCTACCTATAAAAATGCCGAAGAGAGCGTGAGAAGGGCTCTTGCTTATGCATACAGGGACAGAAGGGTAAAAAAGAGAGAATTTAGGAGACTATGGATAACAAGAATCAACGCTGCTGTCAGGGAATACGGTTTGAGCTACAGTAAATTTATGCATCTTTTGGAAGAAAAAGGAATTGCTTTGAACAGAAAGGTTTTAAGCGAATTATCTATAAGACAGCCCGAAGAGTTTAGGGAACTGGTTGAGAGTATAAAGTAGAAAAAAATGTAGCTGTTTGATGTTGCGAAAAAATACTCTGCGTGAGTTATTTTTTCGCATTTTTTTTAATTTGCGGAGGTGAGATGTATTACATAAAAAAGGAATTTGAAGCTGCATTGAAGGACGCAAAAACTCACGAAGACTTGAAACAGATAAAAGCCTCGTTCATAGGCAAAAAGGGCAGGGTAACTGAGCTTTTTAAGCAGATGTCTTATCTTGAGGACGAACAGAAAAAGGAATTCGGGAAAAATATAAATCAGCTGAAAAATTATATTGAGAATTCTATCAAGAGAAAGTTAGATGAGATTAACGAAACCATAAAAAGAGAATCTTTGGACAAAGAATCGATTGATATAACTCTTCCGGCAAGAAAATCTGCCTTCGGGAGTATTCACCCTATAACCGAGACTATAATAGAGATTGAAGATATATTTAAATCTATGGGTTTTGACGTTGAAACAGGTAACGAGATAGAATACGATAGGTATAACTTTGAGATGCTTAATATACCCAAAGAGCATCCGGCAAGGGATATGCAGGATACGTTTTACATAAACGACAACGTTTTGCTGAGAACGCATACCTCACCCACTCAAATAAGGGTTATGAAAGAGAAAAAGCCTCCGGTTATGTTTATATCGCCCGGAAAGGTTTACAGAAGGGATTCTGATATTACACACTCGCCGATGTTCCATCAGGTTGAAGGGCTGCTGGTGGATAGGGATGTGCATTTTTCAGATTTAAAGGGTGTGCTGAGTGAGTTTTTAAGAATGTATTTCGGCGATGTTCCTGTTAGGTTCAGACCAAGCTATTTTCCTTTCACAGAGCCATCTGCTGAGGTTGATATAGGCTGTATCATCTGTAAAGGTAAGGGCTGCAGGGTTTGCTCTCACACAGGTTTTTTGGAGGTTTTAGGCTGCGGAATGGTTCATCCGAATGTTTTGAGGAACGTTGAATACCCGAAAGAGTACAGCGGATTTGCTTTTGGCCTCGGCGTGGAAAGATTTGCTATGTTAAAGCACGGCATTGATAATATAAAACTTTTTTTTGAAAACGATATAAGATTTCTGAAACAGTTTTCTTAGTTAAAATGGGGTAGGGTTCAATGAGAATATCGTATAGATGGCTTAAAGAATTTATAGATACGGATATATCGGCAGATGAGCTTGCTTATAAAATTACAATGGCCGGTTTGGAAGTCGATAGCGTAAATAAGATTGAAACGTACGATAGCGTCGTGGGTGAGATAAAAAAGATAGACAAAAAGGGCGGTTTATATCTAACAAGTGTTGATACGGGCGGCAAATTGGTGAATATAGCGACATCCGATACAAGTATCGATATTGGTGATAAATTCCCCGTGGCAGTATCGGGCAGTAAAATCGCAGGCGGCGTTACCATAAAAAAAAGGGAATTCGGTGATTTTGTCAGCGAGGGTATGATGCTTTCTGCGGCTGAAATTGGTCTTGAAGATACATCGTCCGGTTTATTAAAGCTTGATAAAGACTTTAAAAACGGCACTAAGCTGTCGGATTTAGATGAGTTTGACGATTATCTGATTGAAATAGAATTGACGCCTAACAGGGCTGATGCACTGAGCATTCTCGGCGTTGCAAGGGATATAAGAGCGCTTACAAAGTTGAACATTAAATATCCTAAGATGAATTTCTCCGTTATTTCCAAAAATATAAATAATTACATTTCCGTGGATGTAGAGAACTTCGAAGGAGCACCGAGATACACACTGCTTATGGCTGATGTTGAGGTTGATGAGTCTCCGTTTTTTATACGTTCGAGACTTATAAAAAGCGGCATAAGACCTATTAACAATGTTGTGGATATAACAAATTATGTTCTGATGGCATTGGGGCAGCCAATGCATGCCTTTGATTTTAACAGATTAAACGGAGATATATCGGTAAGAAATGCAAAAAGGGAAGAAAAAATTCTCGCATTAGACGGCAGGGAATATGAACTTGACGAAAACATTCTTGTGATAGCAGATGCTAAGAACCCCATAGCCATCGCCGGCGTGATGGGAGGGGAGGACTCGAGCGTTGTCGATTCAACCAAGACAATTGCTTTGGAAAGTGCGCATTTTAACCCTGTTGGCGTTAGATTGGCCGCGAGGAAACTGAAACTGCATACCGAGTCGTCACATAGATTCGAAAGAGGTGTTGACCCCAATTTATGTTTAACGGCGAGCAGCTATGCTTTGTGCTTGCTTGAAAATTATGCTCATGCAAAGATATATTCCGGCTATATAGATAAAAAGAACAGTGATTTTAAAGCAAAATCATTTGTGTGCTCTTTCAGCGGCATAAACAGTTTGATAGGAAGCGACTTTGAGCAGAAAAATATAAAAGAGACGCTTGAATATCTGGAATTTAAACCTAAGGTGGTAAGCATAGATAAATTTAAAGTTACCGTGCCTACATATAGATTTGATATAGAATGTGAAGCCGATATTGCAGAAGAAGTAGCGCGTTGTGTCGGTTATGATAAGGTTCCCTCAACGTTACCTGTTGTTCAGGCATCATTTAAACAAAGCAAGCCCGTGGATTATATAAAACATTCTTTAACAAAGACACTTGCTGATACCGGCTTTATGGAGGTTGTCAACTACTCTTTTATAGACAGCGGCAAACTTCGCTTGTTTAACGATAAGGAAAATGAATTTGTCTATCTCAAAAACCCATTGATAGAGGGACAGGATGTTATGAGAACAACGCTTTCCTGCGGGCTGCTTGATAGTCTTAAATTTAATATGAATAAAAATGCAAAGAGCGTTGCGTTGTTTGAGATGGGGAGGGTATTTTTTAAAGACAATGAATATTCCAAGGAATTTGACCATCTCGGCGTGTTGATGTGGGGAGAGGCGTCTTTTAATTGGTTTGAAAAAGATAGGACGTATGATTTTTATGATATAAAGATGGTGCCTGAAATTATCGAGCACACCTTTAATATCGAATTCGGATATAAAAAATCAAACAAAGCTTTTCTTCATTCGGGACGCAGCGCAGAACTTTTCATAGGTAAAGATGATGTCGGTTTTATTGGCGAGCTTCACCCCGATTTGTATGAGCAGTATGATATGAAATTTGATAAAAAAACAAGGATATTGTTGTGTGAGGTAGATTTGGACATCACTGCATCCAATCTCAAAAGTACGATAATGTACGAAAAACTGCCGAAACTTCCTACGGTCGCAAGGGATTTGGCAATTGTTGTGGATAAAAATATTCCTGCTGATGATGTAAAAAAAGTAATAGAATCATTTGGTAATGTTTATGAAGTGGCGTTATTTGATATTTACGATAAACTGAGGGATAAAAATAAAAAGAGCCTTGCTTTCAGGATAGTGTTAAAAAATGATAAAAAAACATTTACAGACAGTGAGATAGAGGATGCAACAAACAGTATTTTTAGTGCTTTGAAGGTTCAATTCGATGCTAATTTAAGGGGGGAATATGACATATAAAGACACTTTGCTTTTGCCCGAAACAGATTTTCCTATGAAGGCCAATTTAAGCAAAAAAGAGCCTGAGATGCTTTATAGATGGAAGGAAAACAAGATATACGAAAAGATAATTCAAGATAGAGCAGACAAGGACAATTTTGTTCTGCATGACGGACCGCCTTATGCAAACGGCAATATACATATGGGTCACGTGTTAAACAAGGTTTTGAAAGATATAGTTGTCAAATCCAAAACTATGTTCGGATATAATTCTCCTTATGTGCCGGGGTGGGATTGCCACGGTTTGCCTATTGAACATAATATAGAAAAGGAGCTTGGCAAAAAGAAAAAAGAATCAATGAGCAGGTCTGAATTTAGAAAACTGTGCAGAAATTACGCAAAAAAATACATAGAGATACAAAAGGACGAATTTTCAAGGCTCGGCGTTTTCGGTGATTGGGATAACCCTTATTTGACCATGGATTATCTTTATGAGGCAGATACTTTAAGGGAGCTGGGAAGATTTGTGGAAAAAGGGCTTGTGTATAAAAAAAAGAAACCTGTTTACTGGTGTCCTTCATGTAAAACCGCACTGGCTATGGCAGAGGTTGAATATCAGGATGATAGAAGCGACTCAATTTATGTCAAGTTCGATTTCATAAGCGATTTGGCAAGCGAAGATAGGGATTTTTTAGGTAAAGCAGTTTCTGCTATAATATGGACAACAACCCCATGGACAATTCCTGCAAACCTTGCTGTTTGTGTAAATCCCGAGTTTGAATACGCCTTTGTCCAGATAAAGGAAAGAGAAGTTTATCTTGTTGCCTATGACCTTGTAGATGAATTGATGGATAAATTCTCAATAGATAATTATAGCATCATGAAAAAGGTTAAGGGAAGTAAACTTGAAGGCTATATACTTGCACACCCTCTCTACGACAGAGAATCTCCTATAATTTTGGGCGGACATGTAACCCTTGAAGCCGGTACAGGTCTTGTTCATACGGCTCCCGGCCACGGTGAAGATGACTATGCCGTCGGTATAAAATATAACCTTCCCGTTTATTCGCCAGTCGATGATGATGGACGATTTGAATCCAATGTAGAGTTATTCGGCGGTATGAAGACAACCGAAGCAAACCCGTTAATTATTGATACTTTAAAAAAGAAGGGAATGCTTGTCAAAGAAGAAGAGATTTCGCATTCCTATCCGCACTGCTGGAGATGTAAAAGCCCCATAATATTCCGTTCAACCGAGCAGTGGTTTATATCGATAGATAAGGACGGCCTCAGAGAAAGGGCGATGAGGGAGATAGACAGCACAAAATGGATTCCCTCGTGGGGCAGAAACAGAATATATTCTATGATGGAAACACGCCCAGATTGGTGTATATCGAGACAGAGAGCATGGGGTGTTCCGATAGCTCTGTTTAAATGCAAGAAGTGCGGAAAGGTTCAATATGATAGAAAATTGATTGATTTAGTAGCTGACAAGATGGAAAAAGAGGGCGCCGATGTGTGGTTTGAAAAGGAAAATGAATATTTTCTGCCGGAAGGATACACGTGTTCCTGCGGAAGTAAAGACTTTGAAAAAGAAGATGATATTCTGGATGTTTGGTTTGATTCGGGTGTGTCGCACATAGCCGTTTTAAAAAGAAGGAAAGAACTTAAATGGCCTGCGGATATGTATTTGGAAGGCAGCGACCAGCATAGGGGATGGTTTCACTCTTCACTGCTTGAGTCTGTGGGCACAAGGGACAGGGCACCGTATCTTTCGGTTTTGACCCACGGTTTTGTCGTTGATGCAAAGGGAAGAAAAATGAGCAAATCATTCGGCAACGTTATAGCACCCGATAAAATCATAAAGAAATATGGGGCGGAATTGTTGAGATTATGGGTTTCGGCAACGGATTATAAAGACGATATAAGGCTTTCCGATGAAATAATGAGAAGATTGGTTGACAATTATAGAAAGATAAGGAATACAATTAGATTTTTGCTGGGTAATTTAAAGGGCTTTGACCGCTTAAAAAAAGTTGAATATAACGATATGGAAGAGATTGATAGATGGGTTTTGTCCGAAGCAGAAGTGCTCAAAGAAAAGATTAGAACAGCCTATGAGAACTATGATTTTCATGTTATATACAGGAATATGGCCAATTTTTGCATAACAATTCTTTCTTCATTCTATCTTGATGTTTTAAAAGACAGACTCTATTGTGAACGTGAAGATTCCAAAAAACGTTTGTCGGCTCAGACAGCAATGGACGAGCTTTTGAGAATTATAGTGTTCTATATGGCGCCTATTCTGTCCTTCACAGCGGAAGAAGCCTATTCTTATATGAACGGCTCAAAAGAAAGTGTTCATATGGAGGAATTTATCGGACTCAAAGACGAATATAGAAACGATAAATTGATAGAAAAATGGGGCGTTCTTAGAAATTTGAAAGAAGCAACAGATAAAGCGCTTGAACTTGCCAGGGCTAAAAAACTGATAGGCAATTCACTTGAAGCTGATTTGTATGTTGAAGCGGATGATGAAAAATTCAGGGATGTTATCGCAGCAGTCGATAACGATGAATTGGCGGATATTTGTATAGTTTCGCATTTTTATACGGGTAAGGCTGACGATTATCTTGAATCGTATTTTGATGAGGATAGAAAAATCAGGGTTTATGTTGTCAAGGCCAAGGGTGAGAAATGTGAAAGGTGCTGGAAATTTGACGAAAGTGTAGGTAAAAACGATAAAAATGAGAACATATGCAAAAGGTGCTACGGGGTAATCCACTGAAAATTGAGGAGTGCTTGTATGGATATTGATTTAAATGACGGCAGATATCTTGTAAATCTTGCGAGAAAAGCCATAGAGGTTTATTTCGATACAAAAAAAGTAATGGAAAGGCCTGATGATTATCCTTCGATGTTTGAAGAAAAACGGGGTGTGTTTGTTACTTTAAATACGTATCCGGATAAAAGGCTGAGGGGATGCATAGGCTATCCGTTAGCCTATGAACCTTTAATTGATGCTGTCATTTCATCAGCTATATCGGCGGCATTTTCAGACCCGCGTTTTGTGCCGTTAAGCAAGGACGAGTTAAGCCGAGTGACAGTAGAGGTAACGGTTCTATCACCCATGATTTTATTGGACAAGCATAAGGATTATAATCGTCAAATAAAGATAGGCAGAGACGGTCTTTTTATTGTCTGCGGGGCAAATAGCGGCCTGCTGCTTCCTCAGGTGCCTGTTGAATGG
>JALTDI010000100.1 GCA_027074255.1 Desulfurellales bacterium | reverse complement strand
GATATAATAGCATTATTTAAGATATGAACCCATATTATGCAGAGCCAAATTTGCCAAAGGCCTGCCTTTGAAGTGCATAATTTGGAATGAAAGTTATTCACTATTGCCTTAAGGAGGTTAAGATCACATGGAAACTGCAACTTTTGCTGATGCCTTGGAAATTATAGAATCCTTACCAGAAGAGCAGAGGGAATCCATTATTGAGATTGTCAGGCGCCGGTTAATAGAGGAAAGGAGAGAGCGGCTTGCCCAAACAGTGAAGGAGGCCAGAAAGGAGTATGACCGTGGTGAAGTCAGGCGGGGAACAGTGGATGACCTCATGTGCGAGCTTGACCAATGAGAACACTTATATGGGGCACTGCCTTTAACCCAAATTATGCACTTCAAATGCCGAACAGAATGATTTCTTTTATAATTTCAGTAGATTATCGTTAATATAATGCCAAAAAATATTCACCTAAATAGTGACAGGTTCCAACAGCAGAGACGTTCGGCATTTGAAGCCACAAGGGGCTCGCAATTTCACCGAATTTGCTGCGTTGTCGGGCATTTGAAGTACCATAGTACGTCTGCATGCCCTTCGCCTTGCACCTTCGGCAAACTTGCGAGCTGCATAATCCGGGTTTAAGAGATCCTTTAAAAGGCTGGCGCAAAGACGGCCCGATGTGCATAATGATGTAGCTGAGGCCTTGAGGCTTTTAGTGGTCGATCCATTTATCCCCCAATTGGAGACTCATAAACTTAAGGGAAAGCTTTCAGGGTCATGGGCCTGCAAGGTAGGATATGATCTGCGCATTGTATTTGATTTTGTGAAAGGGGAGAAAGATAGAGAAGATGATATTCTTCTTTTGGCCTTGGGAACCCATGATGAGGTGTATTAAAAGGGAAATAGCAAAATGGCAGTAAACTTGACTGAATCTGAACAGGGCGAAATTATTGAATTGATCAAGCAGGGTAAACCCCTTCCCAAGGAATATATTTATAAACTCTATGCCGACGAGGAGGATGTCTTCCTGTTTTGGAACGGGCGCAGTGAAACCGTGACCAATGCAGTGTTGCCTTTTCATTCTATTGAACATATTGACGAGCCGCGCAAGGAAATAGAGTTGCAGCAGGGGGTGCTATTCGACACCGCAGGCAGGCAACTCAAGAGCTGGACCAACAAACTTATCTGGGGAGACAATAAGCTTGTTTTATCATCTCTTGTAAATGGCCCTATGCGAGAAGAAATTGAAAAAGAAGGAGGCGTAAAGCTTATTTATATTGACCCACCCTTTGCAGTAGGAGCAGACTTTTCTTATCAGATTAAGCTGAATGGCGATAGTGTAACCAAAAAGCAGTCTATAATAGAAGAGATTGCTTACAGAGATACATGGGGCCGGGGCATCTCATCCTACCTTTCCATGATGTATGAACGGCTGAAACTGATGCACCAACTTCTAGCAGAGGACGGGAGTATTTATGTGCATTGTGATTGGAGGGTGAATAGCTATTTACGAATATTATTAGACGATATTTTGGGCAAAGGCAACTTTAGGAATGAAATAATTTGGCAAAAAATAAAAGCTATTAAAGCTCAATCAAGTAGTTTTGGGAATGTTATTGATTCTATACTATTTTATTCCAAAAATGAAACAAATGTATTTAATCAAATTAGACTTCAGCACAAAAAAGAATACGTTAATCAAATGTATAGATATAAAGAGAAAGATGGAAGAGTTTATAGATTGCACGATTTCACCCAAAAAGGTCCTGGTCCACCAAGATATTTTGGTAAAAGAGGGTTATTGGAGCCCCCTGCTGGCAAACATTGGATTTGGTCTCAAGAAAAAATTAATGAAGGATTAAAAAATAATCTCATTGTATTTTCTAAATCTGGAATGCCACAAGTTAAAAGGTATTTAGATGAAGTTGAAGGGGAAGCTTTAAGCGATTTATGGTATGATGTTAATCCAATAGGTTCTGTTTCTTCTGAAAGAATCGACTACCCCACCCAAAAACCCGAAGCCCTTTTGGAGCGCATCATCAAAGCCAGCAGCAACGAGGGCGATTTGGTTGCCGATTTCTTCTGCGGCAGCGGCACAACAGCAGCCGTAGCGGAAAAGCTGGGCAGAAAATGGATTGCCTGCGATCTGGGCAGGTTCGCCATTCACACCACGCGCAAGCGCATGATAGGCGTTCAGCGGGAACTGAAAAAAGCGGGCAAACCCTACCGCGCCTTTGAGGTTTTAAATCTCGGCAAGTACGAGCGGCAGTTCTTCTTCGGCGTGCCTGCCAATATCCCACAAGACCAGCAGGAAAAACTACTGGAAGCCAAACAAGAAAAGTATGTCAATCTCATTCTGGAAGGCTATTCCGCCCAGCGGATACAGGGGCACAAATACCTGCACGGCAAAAAGGCAGGCCGTTTTGTCCATGTGGGACCGCTCTCCGTGCCCGTTACCAAAATGCTGGTGGAGGAGGTGTTTGAGGAGTGCCGCCAGAACCTGATTACCCAGGTGGATATTCTGGGCTTTGAGTTTGAAATGGGGCTTGTGCCCTACATCAAAGACGAACTGCGCCACCAGGGCGTGGACATCCGCCTGCGCTACATCCCGCGTGAAGTCTTTGACAAACGGGCGGTGGAAAAAGGACAGGTCAAGTTTTACGACGTGGCGTATTTGCAGGTCAAGCCGCACATCAAAGGCAGAAATGTCAAGATCGAGCTGACCAATTTTACCACTTATTACACGCAGGACGACCTGGAAGAACTGGAAAAGACGCTCAAAAAAGGTAGCTCAAAAGTCGTTATTGAAAATGGGCAGATTACCAAATTGACCAAGGATAAAAATGGCATTTTACAAAGGCAAATCCTTACCAAAAACTGGGTAGATTGGATTGACTACTGGTCAGTGGATTTTAATTATGAGGATAAAAAAGAGATTATTCGAATTGAAGAGAACGGACGAGTGAAAGAAGCCTGGACGGGCAATTATATATTTGAAAACATCTGGCAGTCATTCAGACCTAAGTTGAGCGATTCTTTTCTGAAAATATACATAACTTACTGATTCTATAAAATTTATTTAAAAATCCATTTTCACCCATTGGGTGAAAGAGCTAATTTCAATAAATCTCTATAATTTTAAA
>JALTDI010000099.1 GCA_027074255.1 Desulfurellales bacterium | reverse complement strand
ATAAAATTTTAGCCGAGACTAACTTATTTAGGTCTTTCAAGAAAGGAGGTAATATGGATATTACGTTAACGCCTTCTGCCGAAGATTATTTAAAGGCAATCTATGAAATAGCAAAAGAGAAAAAAATAGTGAGAATAAAAGATATTACGGATAAACTTAAAGTAAAGGCATCTTCTGTGATAAGTGCTGTCAAGATACTCGCAAGTAAGGATTTACTTGTCCATGAACACTACGGATATATTGAACTTACAACTCAAGGAATTGCCGTAGGAAGAGAGCTATATGAAAGACATCTGGTTCTTTACAGATTCTTAAATCAAGTTCTTCAGGTTGATTCAAACATAGCAAGAAAAGATGCATGTGCAATAGAACATTATTTACACTCTGAAACGGTTGATAGGGTAATTAAGCTGCTTGACTTTATCTCTGCTGCGCCGAATAATGAACCGCAATGGGTAGTTAAATTTAAAAAATTTTTGGATACCGGCATCAGTGAATGCAAATACGCAAAAACACTTGATCAGCTTGAGATTGGAAAAACAGCAACAATAAAATCAATAAATATAAAGAACGAATTAAGAAAAAGGCTTATGGATATGGGAATAATCAAAGGAGAAAAAATAAAGGTTGTAAAAAAAGCACCCTTAGGCGATCCGATAGAATTTTCTGTTAAAGGTTATAGTATTTCACTAAGAAAATCCGAAGCAAAGAAAATAGAGATAGAGGAGGAAAATGATGCCGCTATCAATGGCTGATAAAAACAAACGTTGGGAAATTGTCGATATAGCAGGAGGTAGAAACATAAAACAAAGGCTATCCGCTCTTGGTCTGTATCCTGGAAGTATTATTAAGATGGTAACAAACGATTTCGGCGGACCTTTGATTATAGAAGTTAGCAACTCTAAAATAGCCATAGGAAGAGGTATGGCACAGAAAATTATAGTAAACGAAACCCAATAAAATCCACTCTTAATCAAGTGGGTTTTATTTTTTCGTGAATAATGTTAGTTTGAACTAACTTTTAAAGGAATACCTAATGAGTGTTCTAATTGTAGGTGGTGATAAAATAGACGACATAAAAAAAGAGCTTGAAAAATTAGGGGCAGATAGATTTATGCACTTTTCGGGAAGAAAACTCAAATCTTTAAAAAATGTAATCTCCAAGAGGATTGATTTAATGGTAATCCTAACTGACTGTGTCAACAATGATTTAATGGAATCATATAAGAATACAGCGAGGACAAGAAATCTTCCGTTTATATGCACACAGTCTGTCAACCATTTTAGGTGTTGTTTTGAAAGTATAAAGAATATTTTTGTGTAACTAAAGTTAGTTTAGACTAATATTGTAAGTTAAATACAAAAAGGAGGTTTGTATGAAATTATCGGATTTAAAGGAGAATCAAAAGGCAAAGGTGATAAAAGTTGACAGCAGCCTTAAATCTTTAAAGAAAAGGCTGTCAGATATGGGGTTTGTGAGAAATCAGGAAATTGAGATTAAAAGAATTGCGCCTCTTGGTGACCCTATTGAAATATCCTTAAAAGGATACAGTCTGTCTTTAAGAAAAAAGGAAGCAGAGAAAATAGAAATTGAGAAAATTTAGGAGGTTTTTTATGAAAAACAAAATCGTTGATAAGTTAAAAAAGCTTGTTTCCATTGAGACCATTGCTTCAATTTCTTGCAGCGGATGTCCTATGAAAGAGCTATGTAATAAAAATAAAGAAAAGGAGGCTTGACAAGTATGAATATAGCATTTTCAGGAAACCCCAATGTCGGCAAAACGGCGCTAATAAACGCTATTGCCGGTTCTAAACTGAAAGTCGGCAATTGGCCCGGAGTTACAGTTGAGAAAAAAGAAGCGGAGTTTGAATATAAGGGTGAAAAGATTCAACTTGTTGATCTGCCCGGAACGTATTCTTTGAGCCCCTACACGGTAGAAGAACGCATAACAAGGGATTTTATATTAAATGAAAATCCTGATTGTACAGTTGATGTTGTCGATTCGACAAATCTTGAAAGGAATCTGTATCTCACACTGCTTCTAATGGAGATGGAAAAACCTATAATTATTGCTTTAAATGTTTTTGATGAATTCGAAAAGTCCGGCTACAAGATAGATTTGGATAAGTTTAAAAAATATCTCGGCATCGACGTAATTCCTACCGTTGCCACAAAAAATAAAGGACTTGATGAACTTATAGATAAAGCTATTGAGGTTGCAAAGTCAAAGAAACAATACAAAAAAATGGAATACAGCCTTTTGTTTGATAAATTTATAGAAAACGAAATAAACAAGCTCGTTGAAAAATTAAAAAAGGAGGAACTACCTGATAAGTATCCATTAAGATGGCTGGCAATAAAACTTATAGAAAAGGATGAATATGTAATTCAAATTCTAAAAAAAGAGACCAAAAAAGATATTTCATCCTTAGCAAAAGAACATATTATAGCGATAGAAGAAAGATTTGACGATGATACGGAAACAATCTTTACAGAGGCAAGATACGGCATAATAAACGGCATCTTAAAAGATACATTAAAAAAACCCAAAAACTACAACATACCCTTTACAGAGAAAGTGGACAAAATAGTAACAAATAAATACCTTGGCTTGCCGATATTTTTAGCCTTAATGTATATAGTTTTTAAGCTCACATTTGACGGCAGCGGCCCTTTTATAGATTGGGTTGATGGTTTTATCAACGGATATATAGGCAAATATATAGGCTTAGCACTAATCGGTGCGCCTAACTGGATTAACTCGTTAGTGATTGACGGCATTATCGGCGGCGTAGGATTAGTTTTAACATTTGTTCCCTTGATGCTGTTTATATATTTCTTTTTGGCTCTATTGGAAGAGAGTGGCTATATGTCAAGAGCTGCATTTGTGCTTGATAAAATTATGCATAGCATAGGCTTAAACGGAAAATCATTTATTCCTATGATATTAGGATTTGGATGTAACGTACCTGCAATATATGCAACAAGAGCACTTGAAAATGAAAAAGATAGAAAATTGACGGCTGTACTTGTGCCCTTTATGTCCTGTGGCGCAAGACTCCCTATTTATGCACTATTTACAGGTGTATTCTTTGTTAAACATCAGGCTTCTATTGTTTTGCTTATGTATATTTT
>JALTDI010000098.1 GCA_027074255.1 Desulfurellales bacterium | reverse complement strand
TAAGGTCTATTTGAGACCTACCTTTGCGTGCTGTTCTTCTTCTTTTGGTTGCTTGACCAGAAAACTGTCGAACAACAGATAACTGAGCCTTGAGAAGTTGTTCATAAAATTCGCAAAATTCTTTTTTATCCATAGCCATAACCTCCATTATAAGGATAAAGAGATTATGACAAAATCAGGTAGGTCTGTCAAGTATTAAATGACTTACTTTGAAGTTTTTTTGTGCTTATCAACAAAAACGAAATGCACTCCGCTGGAATAGAGGGGTATCAATAATCCGACGCTCTTCTTCTGTTAACCATACATATCCATACAATGGATCCCTAAATCTATGTTTGACACCAATTTCGGATAAGTTCATTTTTTGTCTAATAACGACAAGGGTCACCAGCCGCTATGGAACATCAGTGGAATAGCCGCCAGGTGAAGCGATTCGTTAGCATATTTATTTGATGGATTTTATGTAGTCTTCTAATGGTTTGTATGTTTCCTCTACACAATCTCCAATAAGCTCCACAATAGACTCGGTATCTTGCTCACCCATATCTTGTAGATTATATGTTCCACCTGAATATAGACACTCCCATGGCTTCCATTGTCTTGGTGTCGAGAGGTCTTCATTAAATATGTCAGCTTTTTTAATTTTTTGTGCAAATGCCTGAGAGCTTTTTACATAGTCATAACCATCACCACACCACGCCATAAGCCTTATACAAACTTCATCCCCTATATGGGGGTTGGGTGTACTTGAATGCAACATATAATAAAAACTAATCTTTTTTCTCCCTAAAAGCTCTTTAATACTTTTTCCTTTAGGATTTATTTCGAAGTTAATCTCATGGGGAGTATTACTTCTTGATGGATATATCCAAGCGATACGCACATAGCGGTATCTATCTAGAAGTTCAGGTAGAATATCCTCATAGACTAGATTTCTAATAGTTTTGAATGTAGGATAATATTTTATAATTTCCTCAATTGCTTTTTTGTATTCGGAATTTTTGGAAATAGAATTCACGATGTTACGTTTACTGTCTCTCATGCTTGCCCCATAAACAATATGATGTTTAATATAATTTTTAAGATGCTTTATTAAAAGCAAAATATCACAATTATTTGTTTCAAATTTCTCTTCGCATGTTTCTACAAGTGAATTATAGGATACACTTATGCATGGACATTCTGAATCTATATCTTCGTCATCTGAACATGAGCTCGCCTTATCTCCCTTTGGGGTCATGTAAATTATTACCTTATCTGTATCTTCGTCAAATGTACCGATAATATCTTCTTGATAATCTGATAACTGACTCTCACTTTCTTTAGTAAACTTCTTATTTTCTAAACCAAGTACATGGGTAACTTTGCCAGTCTCCCTATCAATTACCTGAACCACCAGATCAATAAATCTGCCATCGTGAGTCTGCCAGTTAAAACTGCTTTTTATTGTTGAATTCTTTACCGCTGGTAACTTGAAATCTAAATTATCTATTTTTTTTAGCCATGACCTAAAAAATTGTTGGTTTAGTCCATGATTCTCTTCTGAATTAAACAAGTATGACAAAATTCGAGTATATGAATTTTCATTAAAAATTTCAGAGAATAAAGACAACATATTGAATTCATTGGCTTTAATTAATGCTTTAATTTCTTCTGACTCTAATAAGCTCTTAATCATAGTATACCTTGTATCTGAAATGCGAACGATGGAGCTGAGACGCGGGAAACGCGCCAGCGTTTTCCCGTCGATTCTCCAGCGACTTGTTATGGCTTTTGGTATTCATTTTAACAAATTTTCTCTGTGAGCTTGAGAAATATAACTAAAAACTTGTTTTTCCTTAGATGGCTTAAACGTACTACATACTTTAGCTCTAACCTTGATAAGAGAAGCCGCTATTCCAACAACTATACCAATTGGTATGGTGAATAGATTATTATAGAAATCGAATATAGCGCCCACTGCTGCTGCGCTTAGAATATCTTTAACATTGAGATTTATCTCGGCAGAAATGTCAATTTTTCTCGCTATCTTCCACCTTTCAGATGCACTTTTTTGCACATCCAAAATAGCATTCGTTAGGTTAGATACCACAGCCTTTGTTTGTAAGCTCGGATCTGGTGAAGCAAGAATTTCCAGATAGAAATTATCAAGGACTTGATGTAATTGTTTTAGTTCATCGCTTCTTCTTTCTTTAAATTCTAGTATGTCCGGAATAGCTACACTCTCATCTGGAGCCGGCAGCATATTAACAAGGTCTATCCTAATCGCTTGTTGTTTAATAACTTCATTAGATGGCAGAATTATTTCATTGCCAATTTGATGAAGCACCCAATCAATGTTTTTATCATTTTCGATAAGTTGCTTTGCAATTGTTGTTTGAGCTAATATTTGTGCAGCAGCAATTGTTTCACCATTGAATGATCCGGAAAAGGTTACGCGTGGCCTACTTATTATTCCAGTTGAAATCATTTCATCTTCATCTGGCAGAGCGAGATGCATTATATTGGTCGTTGGAATAACCACCTTATCCCAATATAAAAGAAAGTATCTCAACTCTTGGGGTGAAAGCCCTCTCTCAATTCTAAATAAAGTGCCACTCCCACTCACCTTTGCTGGTGCGGCAATTATCCCCTTTTCCATGTCTATATCCCCCCTATTTAGATGGGTGCGTCTGAGCGATAACGCCGCTAATCAGCCGCGCGGCTTTTTGCGTCGGCTGAATTAGCATTGTTCGACTCTGAATACTTTTTAACGATTTCTTTTTTTAGAATACGGGTTTTTCTTTCCACAAAATACATATTTACTGCTGGAGCAAAATCGATAAATGTAACGATAATCACACAAACAACTTTTGTTCGAGGCTCCCAATTCCACATAGTCATCGTCATCCAAAATTGATAAAGAGCGCCAATTAGTGTTGTAAAAAGAGTTAACCCGATAAGCATTGAATAAATATTAAATCCTGGAAGAATATTTGATCCTTGAGCAATATAATCAGTATGAAATGAGAGTTTATTTACTTCAGATAATTTTAGACTTCGATTTATTCTCTGCTCAATGTCGACTAATCTGAGACCGATACCATTTACCATACTATGACAATACCCTAACCAAGTAAGAATCACGAAAATTACTACTCAAGTTTCGGAGTTGATATATCAGCCTGTAATTAAAGA
>JALTDI010000097.1 GCA_027074255.1 Desulfurellales bacterium | reverse complement strand
CACATGGTCAAAAAATCATATTTTTCTCTTATTGTGCGATATCCTTTCAAAAATCTCCCTGCCTGTCTCATAAACCAAATCGGCTTGTATTGAGTCCGAATGTCACCGTTTAATGTGTTTAAGAGCAGCTCTTTTTTATTCATTTGGCCTCCAGCCAATTATCGGCATACTTTATGTTTACGGCCATCGGTATATCAAAATCAACAGCATTTTCCATAACCTCTTTTGTAACATTCATAACACTTTCAATAGAATCCTCACTTGCTTCTATAAGAAGTTCATCGTGCACCTGCATAACTATTCTTGCGTTTTTATCGGCAAGTTTCTTATCAAGTTGAACCATTGCTATTTTTATTATATCGGCTGCCGTACCTTGTATAACGGCATTTAGAGCGGCTCTTCTTTCAAATCCGGCCAATCTTTGATTTGTTGAGTTTATATTGTAAAAATATCTCCTGCGTTTAAAATATGTCTCGACAAAACCCTTTGCAGATGCCTTATCTATCGTTTCATCAATAAATGTTTTAACTGACGAAAATCTCTCAAAATATTTATCTATAATCTCCTTTGCCCTGCCCTTTTTAATTCCCAGTGTTTTGGCAAGCGAGACATAGCCCATACCGTAAAGTATACCAAAATTGATAACCTTTGCCATTCTTCTGAGATTATGATCAACCATCGAGGGGTGGACGCCAAACAGTTTAACAGCCGTTTGCGTATGTACATCCTCTTTATTCCTAAAAACATCAATAAGAGTTTCATCCTTGCTGAAATGAGCCAAAACACGCAGTTCTATTTGAGAATAATCGGAACACACAAGTTTATAACCATCTTCTGCTATGACAGACCTTCTTATGCCCGAGTGAATTTCATCATCATTTGCGGGCAGATTTTGAAGATTGGGGTTTGATGATGACAATCTTCCCGTGGAGGTAAGTGTTTGGTTAAATGTCGTATGCAGTCTATTATTATCATCCGACTTTTCAATAAAAGGTACAATGTAGGTTGAAACGATTTTTGCAATCTCCCTGTATTTTATCAAAAGCCCGGCAATTTCATATTTTTCAGATAACAGCTCTAGCGTCTCCGAATCCGTTGAATACCCCGTTTTTGTTTTTTTTATCGGTTTTATGCCCATTTTTTCAAACAAGATTTTCTGCAGCTCTTTTGTTGAGTTTATATTGAACTTTTCACCCGATTGTGCGTAAATCTTATCCTCAATCAAGCTTTGTTTATTTAACAATTCATTCTTAAATTTATAGAGATAATCGGCATCTATTTTCAATCCGGCCTTCTCCATTTTGTATAGAACATAAGAAAGCGGCGTCTCCATATTATTAAGGAGGTATTCCATTTTTAGGCTTTTTATCTTATCCCTTGCGCTATCCAATAATATGGCCAGCTTTTTATTGAATTCTCCCGTACTGTTTATTTTATAATGCAGGCTGTCGTCAATTCGTTCAAAACATCTATCGGGCTGTCCTCCTGAATCCGAGTTTATGAGATAACAGGCAAGTTTTATGTCAAACGGCATATGTTTAAATTCAAAGCCTTTCCATAATAGGTTTTTCAAATCATAAACCGCAGCCGGTATATCAAGCATTGCAGGCTCAATCTTCCTGTTTTTTTCACCGTCAAATATGTACACGAATTCCGATTCCGAATAAATAACCGGGGTACTCGGTATAACCGTCTCAATCTCGTTATGCTCAGCACTATCCTGCAGCCTGTTAAGAAGCGAATTAAAGCCGAATTGTATAAAAAATTCCCTGATTCTATCCGTTTGTTTATCTTTTCTTTTTAAATCGCCGTAATTCCCGTTTACATCAACATTATCGTCAATTTTTGTCAGTTCTTTATAAAGGTTAAGTTTGCCGTCCTTTTCTATCGCATCCTTTATTTTCCCTTTTAAAGAACCAAGGTTATCAAGAATGCCCTCGCAATTTTTATATTCCCTCAGCAGCTGAGCTGCCGTTTTGGGGCCAATCGACTTAACACCCGGAATATTATCTATACTGTCTCCTGTTAAAGCAAGATAGTCAGCAACCTGAAAAGGATAAACACCCAATTTTTTATAAACCTCATCCTCATTGTAAAATATCTTTTTAACAGGGTCATATAAAACAACTTTTTCGTTTTCAACAAGCTGGAAAAGGTCCTTATCATTGGCCACTATTATGACCTTAAACTCCTCTTTCATCCTTTTTGCAAATGTTGCAATCAAATCATCGGCTTCAAAACCGTCTTTTTCTATAATTTCTATGCCGAAATATCTTATCAATTGTTTTATGGGCTCAATCTGCACAGATAGTTCGTCAGGCATTTTCGGCCTGTTCTTTTTATAATCTTCAAATAAATCCACTCTAAATGTTTTTGCTTTAGTATCGAACATAACGGCTATATACTCGGGGTTTTCTTTATCTATATCAAGAAGCATCCTTGCAAAGCCGAATATTGCCCCTGTCTGTATATCTCCCTTCGACAGCCCCCTGATGGCAAAGAAAAACCTATACAAAAACGAGCTTCCGTCAATCAGATATACAACCTTCTTTTTCATAAACACAGACTATAAAATTTTTTCAAAATAGTCTATAAAAATTGAACTTTACAATAAAATCTGCTAATTTATTCCTTGTGAAAAATGACCTTTTATTTTTGTTTTCTGTATTTTTTATTTTAATAGTTGCACTCTGCGCCTTATTCGCACCGCATATCGCTCCATACAGCCCCTATGCCATAGACCCCAATGAAATTTTGCAGCCGCCTAATCTTCACCACCTGTTCGGAACTGACAGAATAGGCAGAGATGTATTTTCAAGAATGATATACGCAAGCAGAATATCAATGGAGGTTTCTTTGATTGCCGTAAGTATATCAATTTTTATCGGTATGATCATAGGTGCGGCAAGCGGATATTTTTCCGGCTGGATTGATATTGTGCTGATGAGATTTACCGATATAATGCTTACATTTCCGGTATTTTTCCTCATACTTGCCGTTGTTGTTGTTATCGGTCCGAGCATAATGAATGTGATGGTAGTAATCGGATTAACTGGATGGATGGGAGTTGCAAGGATGGTTAGAGCAGAGGTATTAAAAATCAGAGAAATGAATTACGTTCACGCTGCAAAACTATTGGGAAAAAGCGATTTTTATATCATCGCAAGACACATATTGCCTAACTCACTATCGCCTGTTATAGTATATGCGACACTCGGTATAGGCAGCGCAATATTAACCGAATCGGGTTT
>JALTDI010000096.1 GCA_027074255.1 Desulfurellales bacterium | reverse complement strand
TATCCTCAACCTTTGCAATATGATACCCGAATTTAGATTTGAAGGGTTTTGATATCTCACCTACTTTTAAATCCTTAATACCATTCCAAAATCCCGGAACAACCATATCTTTTGTGATATATCCCAGTTCTCCGCCCACTTTTTTTGAATACTTGTCTGTTGAATACCTCATAGCCGCTTTTTTAAAAGTAATTTTTTTGTCCTTTATCTCGCTGTAGACCTTATATGCTTCCTTTTTGAGCTGCTCATCGGTTTTATTGTCTTTGCTGCTGTTATTGCCTATCAAAATATGAGCCGCTCTGATTCTTAAAGGAACCTGGAAATATGAGATATGGTCTTCGTAGAACTGCTTCGATTGGTTATCCGACACCTTAATCTTTGATTTTGCATAATCCAATCCTATAAGCACATAATTAAATTTTAGCTGAGTGGGTATTCTGAATTCCTCTTTGTGCTTATTATAATAGCTCTTCAAAACCTTATCGTTAATTTTTACATACTTCTCCATTTTCTTATACGGCAGATAAACATACTTTAAATCAACCTTAGAGTAATTCTCATCGAAATATTTCTTAACTTCCTGCGGCGTTACGGCAACATTTTTTAACACCCTGCTTTTTAGTTTATCTATGTATAATGACATCTTCAAAGAGTCTTCATACTCTCTCGGGTTTATATTGTTTGCTTGCAATATGGCAAGATACTTCTGTTTGGAAAAATGACCGTTGGAATAGAATGTCATGTTGGATTCAATCTTCCTTTCAACATCCGCATCCGTCACCTTAATTCCCTCTTTGTGCGCTTCCTGCAAAAGCAGCGCTCTTTCGATTAAGGTTTCTATGGTTTTCTTCTTTATATTAAGCTTCTTTATATCACTGTCTGTAACATGCCCGCCCTTAATCTGTGTCAGCATCTGAACGTAAAATTTATAAACATTGTTGTAGGTTTTTCTGTATTCAGGCATTGATATCTTGATATCGCCTACTCTGATAGCTGTGTTGCCGCCCATTGTAAAAGGGCCCCTTACAAATAGATAAGCACCGCCAATAACAAAAGCTATAACCGCTATCCACAAAAAAATAGCAAACTTTTTAATGTTATCCCTAAAAAAAGTAATCATACCAAAAACTCCCTCTAAATTTTTTTAAAAACATCAACTATTCGAAAGCTCATTATACATTTTCAATCAGTTTTATCAAATAATCCTGCACAATTTTTTCATAGGAAATCCGATAACTGTATTGATATCACCCTTAACGACCCTTAAAAAGTTTGAAGCAAGTCCTTGGATTGCGTATCCCGCAGCCCTATTTTTGTACTCGTTTGAATCTAAATATAAATTTATCTGCTCACTATTCAATTTATCCATATACACAACGGCATAATCGGTAAAAAATTCATACCCTTTCATAGATAATATGGTAGCAGCACTAAAACAGCAGTGATAATTACCAGAAAGCATAGATAGTATCTCAAAAGCATTTTCTCTGTTTATCGGTTTGCCTATTATTTTATCCTTATAAAATATTATCGTATCGGCAGCGGCAACAATCGAGTTCTTATTTACAAAACTTACAGCTTTCATGTATGTCACTCTTTGAAGATAATCATAAACATTCTCTTTATCAAACCTTCTTTCGTCAATTTTCGGATTTTTAAAGACTGCATTCTTTTTACACATTTTTATCAATTTTCTCCGCGCCGCAGAGCCTGTTGCAAATATCAGCACGATACAAACCAGTCATCAAACATTTTCTTTACACTCTTTCTGTATTTTTCTATTTTTAGTCGTATATCTTTAAAACCGCTTAAAAACTCTATCGTTTCAAAATCATCCACAACAGAGCCCTTTGAAGAAACCCTCTTAAAATTCAGTATAGAGGTATAAAAAACATAAGTTTTTCTTAATATTTCCACATCCATCAAACCCATTTTTTCAATAATATCCAGCAGTTCAAGACACGATTTGCCTATCTTGATGCAGCCGTTTTCAAAACAGACGGACTGTGCCAAAAACTCTATATCGGTTATGCCGCCTGCTACACTCTTTATATCAAAAATCCTACCCTTGGTTTTTTCTATCTTACTTTTCATTTCAAGCATTTCAAGGCGCGTAGGGTGTTTGGTTATGATAAATTTTTTATAAAGTTCTTCAACCTCATCCTTATCAAATCCGCAATATATTATCCTGGATTTTTGAGCGGCCTGCTTTTCCCAAGCCCGTGCACTTTTTGCAAAATAATCACATAGATAATCCAAATCGGAAACAATAGAACCCTTTTCACCGTATGGCCTCAATCTCAAATCCACATCATACAAGCTGCTGAGCTCTTTTATGATTTTCTGCACACTGCTCGTATAGAGATATGAATTTTTCCTTGCTATGAAAACTAAATCAAGATCACTGCCTATAAACAATTCACCTGTTGCCGATTTACCGTATCCGACTATGCATAGATTATTATCCCTATCGTACTTTTTGGCAGTATTTTTTATAAATCCGAGTGTGAATTCATTAAATATGTCGAAATTATAGTCCAAAGGGTTGGCAAAAAAATCGAAAATGGCTATCAATACAGCCTTTTCATAATCTTTTTTTTCAAAGTTTGAAAAAGCAATATCCCTATCTGAGGCAGCAAGATATTCAAATACTTCACTGTTTCTTGCAAGCATAGGATGGAGATTTACAGAAAGCATCTTTAAAAAAACATCGAATAGCTTTTTATTTTCAAACATCGTAACCGTATATATGGGGTTTATAAAGCTAAAACCCTTGAAGCAGTTGGCAAGCATATCTTTTTTTACAAATTTAAAAGAATAATCGAAAATATCCTCTATAAGCTTTCTTTTTATATCCTTTGCCAAAAACTTTTTAACCGTTTCCTTAATCGTATATGAAAGCATTTGAGCATCTTCAATATCATATTCAAACAAAAACGCTTCTATATCGTCAACTGTTCCGAATACGGGAATCTTATCGTCACGAATGAATATGCTGTTAAAAATAGAATGCACTTTATCCGTAATATTGTTATACCTTTCTGTAAATTCTTCAAAGCTCATACCAAGTTTTTTTGCAAGCTTTTCCAAATTTTCTTTCTCAACGGGCAGACTCTGAGTCTGCCTTTCATCCAAAAGCTGTATTTTATGCTCTATCTTTCTAAAAAACAGATAGGCCTCTTTTAACAAAGACGAAGAACCATTATCTATGTATCCTTTTTCTTCCAGTATATTCAATCCTCCAACGGTTGAAATATGCCTCAAACGTTTTTCCCTTCCTCCGTATATTAGCTGAAAATAATTTACTATAAACTCGATTTCTCTTATGCCGCCGCTCCCTTTTTTAACATCAATTTTATTAACCGGTATAAACTCGCTGTGAATAGTCGTCTTTGAATACTTCTTTATTTTAAACATCAAAGAACGTATTGCCTCTATATATTCCAAATCCAGCGATTTTTTATACACAAAGGGCTCTATCGTTTCTAAAAATTCATCAGCCAATTGATTGTCACCTGCTGAGTGATGAGCTTTTACAAGAGCCATTCTCTCCCACAGCTGTCCAAATGTAGAATAGTAGTTCTCATATTCTTCCACACTCAAAGACAAAGCAGCCGCACGTCCTCCCGGACGCAGTCTCATATCAACCCTATATACAAATCCGCCTTCTTTATTATCGTTCAATATGGATATAACCTCTTTGGCCAAACGGTTGTAATATTCGGCATATTTCTCTTCCGAATGAACAAACAGTAAATCTATGTCCGATGAAAAATTTAATTCTAAGTTTCCAAGTTTGCCCATACCTATCACACATATTCCGTTTCTTGCGTATCCGTATCTTTTTTTGAGCCTTTTTTCTGCACACCAAAGAGCAGCTTCAATCAAAGCGTTTGCCAAATTGGATAGCTCTTTCATTATTTGAGTAAAATCGCAGGCTTCTATGATTTCCCTTGATGCAATCCTTAGATACTCTTCTTTTCTATATTGTCTTAGGAAAAAGTCTTGTCTATCGGCGCTGTCAATATTTTTTATAAGTTTAAAAATCTCATCGTAAAAATTTTCCTTAGTTTTGGATACAGATAGCGTCTCATTTTCTATAAGCCAAAAAATTTTTTGAGTATTGTTTATCAGATATGAAGAAAGGGTGTTAGATTGGGAAAAGATACCGAATAAAATCTCACCGACAACATTAAACGACGCAAGCAGCTCAAATATGGTGGATTTTGCCGTTGAATTTATGAGAAAGTCCTCAAAATAAGAAAAAGCCATATCGGCATCCGCACTTTCTGCGAGATAGCCATATATGGCTTCCATTGAATAATAAAATTCTCTGAAAAGGCGATACTTGGATGTCAAACGAAGAATGATTCGATAGGCTTTGTTTTTATCCTTAAAAACAGATAAGAATCTACCTAACTCAATAGTTTAATTTCCCCTCAAATTTTTCATATCAAATTCAACTTTCTGTTTAAATCTATCGGCAGATTCCTCTTCTTTCTTTTCGGGTATAAGCTCTCCCTTAAACGCCAGCAATATAGGGGATGCTATAAAAATCGAAGAGTATGTACCGGATATAATACCGACAAGCAAAGCAAAAGACATTCCCTTTAAAGCATGGCCTCCAAAGAGAAATAGTGCCAAAACAACGAACAAAGTGGTTCCGGCAGTTAGTATTGTTCTTGAAAGTGTTTCACTAACACCTGTATTTATGGCTTCCGTTCTGGAAAGTTTTCTGTTGTTTCGAACCTTCTCCCTTATTCTATCATAAATAACAATCGTGTCGTTGACGGAATATCCGACGATAGTCAAAATAGCTGCAACAACATCCAGCGTAAATTGATATCCGAAAATGGACAAAAAACCAACGGTTATCAATACATCATGGAACAAAGCTGCGATAGCCCCAACGGCAAACCTGTATTGAAATCTTATGCTTATATATATCAATATTGCAAACAGTGCTATAACAATTGCCTCTATTCCCTTATCCCTAAACTCTTTTCCAATCTTCGGCCCGACCATATCAACCTTCATAATTTTATAACTCGAACCGAATTTTTGGGTCAACACACGCCTCAAGTCGCTCTCTATATTCTTAGTCGTAGATGAGGTTGATTTTTTCGTATAGATTATAAACTGCTGATTTGTTCCGCCGAAGCTTTGTATCTTTGAATTTTTAAATGTCTTTGAAACAATTATAGCGTTTCTTAAATTCACTACATTTATGGGTTTGTTGAATTTAAGTTGAATGGACGTTCCTCCTTTGAACTCTATACCAAGTTTAGGTCCGCCCTGCATAACAAGATTGGCTATCCCAGCCAATATAAGAATGAGTGAGATAGAAATAGCAATCTTAAATTTGGAAACAAAATCTATCAAAACGCCTGGTCTAATTATCTGAATCACACTATCCCCCTCTAAATACTGATTTTTTTCGGTTTGAATTTATCCAAGACAATCTCGAATATTGTCTTAGTAAACGTAACAGCCGTAAACATATTGGCAAGCAAACCTATCGCCATGGTAACTGCAAAACCCTTAACAGGTCCTGAACCGAATTGATACAAAATCAAAGCTACAATTAACGTTGTTATATTGGCATCAAATATCGTAACAAAGGCACGAGCATAACCTGTTTCAACAGCATCATAAACACTCCTGCCTATCATAAGCTCTTCCCTTATTCTCTCATAGATAAGGACGTTAGCATCAACGGCCATACCTATTGACAATGCAATCCCAGCAAGACCTGGTAAGGTCAACGTTGCATTGAACATTGCAAGGGCACCCAAAATTATAAGAACGTTTGCACCCATAGCAAAATCAGCGAGAACGCCTGACAATCTGTAATAAAAAATCATAAACAAAATAACGGCCAAACTGCCGAAAATCATTGCTTTGGTACCTTTTTCAATGGATATTTTACCCAGTGACGGGCCTATTGTGACCTTCTGCAAAACCTTAACCGGTGCAGGCAGTGAACCGCTTCTTAAAACAATTGCAAGGTCGTGGGCCTGCTGCAATGTAAAGCCGCCGGTAATCTGCCCTCTTCCGCCTCCGATTCTGCTTTGTATAACAGGAGCCGAATATATCGTATTATCAAGCACTATTGCAAGCCGCTTTCCTATATGGCTCGCCGTGAAGTTGGCAAAAATTCTTGACCCTTCTGAATTCAGCTCAAAGGCAACATACGGTTGATTAAGTGTTCCGCCGAATCTTACGCTGGCATTTGTAATCATATCACCGGTCAACACGATATCCTTTTTAACTACAAAAGGTATTTTAGACACCTCGCCCGTTGTAGGGTCCCTTTGTATTTCATAGAGTATTTCATCATCAGGCGGCAATTTGCCGTTGAGCGCATCGTCAATATTTACTGAGCTATCAACAAGGTGCAATTCCAATCTCGCTGTCTTACCGATAAGCCTAACCGCTCTGTTTGCATCTTTTATTCCAGGAAGTTCCACTACTATATGGTTTTCACCGGATTTTACTATCGTCGGTTCTGCCACGCCGAATTGGTTGACCCTGTTTCTTATGACATTAATAGCCTGTTCGACAGCTTGTCTTTTTACTTTCTCATATATGTTGTCTTTCATTTTTATTTTAATCGGAAGACCGTCTGAAATTACTTGATAATTAGGTAAGTTATTTGCAATTAAATCCAATGCCCTGTCTTTATCGTTTTTATCGACAAGTGAAATTGTTATTACATTATTCTGATTAACATACACCTTATCGTAAGCTATCTTTGTATTAAGCATCTGTTTTTTTAAGTTGCTTGCCACTCTCGATAAAACAGCAAAAACAGCCTTATTCGTTTCAACTTCAAGGACAAGATACATACCGCCTTTTAGGTCAAGACCCAAATTAATGGTATTCCTCGGCATATATCCGGGCAACTGCTTGACATTCTGCTTTCCTATGAAAGTAGGCAGGGTGTAAGCGCCGAATACGGCAAGAACAACAACAATGATTACCAATTTAATAAGCGTTGAATTTCTCATACTCTACAAACCCCTTTTTTTATATCTAATACTTTGAGATTATATTGTCCTTTATTATCTTTATATTTACATTATCCGCTATTTCAACAACAAGGTCCCTCTCATTTACCTTCACAATTGTTCCGTAAATCCCGCTTGATGTTATCACCTTGTCACCTCTTTTTAGAGATTCTATAAACTCCCTATGTTTCTTCTTCTGCTTCTGCTGCGGGAGAATAAGAAACAGATAAAAAACTGCCACTATCAGCACAAGCGGTATAATTTGTGTCATCATTCCGGGCTGTCCTGCCCCACCGGCTGCATAAGCATTCTGTACCAACGAAAACATACTTCCTCCTAATGTCTACCGATAAGGTAGAAAATAATTGTTAGGATTATACTTAAAATAATACTTGAAGCAAGCGGAAAGTAAAAAGTAAAATTATGCTTTTTTATTATAATATCCCCAGGCAACCTGCCAATAAAAGGTATTTTGGGCAAAAACATTATGCCCAAGCCGATAAATATGAGAATAATCCCGCTTAAAATAATAAATTTAGCTATCTCATTCATAAATCTTCAATCAATGCAGCAACAGCGTAGGCACTTACACCCTCGCCCCTGCCCTCAAATCCCAGTCCCTCGGTCGTTGTTGCTTTAATGTTAACAATATCGGGGTCTATTTCAAGGGCAGATGCAATATTGTTTTTCATAGCCTTTTTATATTTGCCGACCTTGGGTTTTTCCATCACTATTGTCGTATCTATATTCAGCACTTTAAACCCCGCCTCCTTGATGTAATCTTTTATCCTTTTTAAAAAAAACAGACTTTTTATGTCTTTGTATCTATCATCATTATCAGGAAACAATTCACCAATATCGCCTATACCGAGTGCACCTATCAAGGCATCGCATATGGCGTGCACCAAGCAGTCTGCATCAGAATGCCCGAGCAGCCCGTATTCATAATCGATTTTAACACCGCCCAGCACAAGCTCCCTATTCTTGACAAACCTGTGTACATCAAATCCGAAACCTACCCTAAAAGACACTTGATAATCTCCATATCCTCTTTTGTCGTTATCTTGATATTCTTTCTATCGCCCGTAACGAACGAGACGGAACCATAAAATTCTTCCCAGATATTTGATTCGTCCGTATATGTGACACCTTTTGATATTATCTTATCATAACAGTTTTTAAGCATTCCATAATCGAAGGCCTGTGGGGTTTGAGACAGATATAAGTTATCTCTGTTAATGGTTTTTTTTATGGCCTTTCCATCCGCACGCTTCACCGTTTCGGCTATTTTAACAGCCGGTATGCAGCTTTTTTTGACCTTAGCGGTGTTGATAATGTCGTTTACAAGCTTTCTACTTATTAACGGCCTTGCTGCGTCATGCACCAGAACAATATCGCAGTCAACCGCACATAATCCATTGTACACAGAATCCATTCTCCTCTCACCGCCGATTACAATCTTTGCAAATGAGAAAATATTACGGATAAACTCCTCGTCTTCTTTCTTCACGATAATAACCATATCGTCGCAAAATTGTTTTAAAACATCTACGCTGTAATCAATAACAAGCCTGCCGTTTATCTTTACAAACTGCTTTTTGGCCCCGAACCTGCTGCCGTCTCCCGCTGCAGCAATCACACATCCAATTTTCATTTCAATATCTCTAATCTATGAAACTCTCTTTCCAAAGCCGTGTCTGAAATATCGGTGTAGATTTGCGTTGTTGTTATGCTCTCGTGCCCAAGCATCTCCTGAACAGCCCTCAAAGATGCCCCGTTTTCTATCATATGGGTAGCAAAAAGATGTCTTAGAGAATGGGGATGAATGTCTATTCCCAGAATTAAAAATTTCTTTTTTACTATCTTCCACAAAGCCTGTCTTGTCAATTTATGTCCCCTGTTTGATAAAAAAAGGAAATCCTTAGAATCCGACTTTACATACGTGATTCTTTCGTTTTGAATGTAGGATTTAAGCAATTTTACCGTGTTTTTATCAATGGGAACAATTCTCTCTTTGGAGCCCTTTCCCTTCACTCTTAAAAATCCTGAATCAAAAAATATATCGGATATTCTTAAATCGGATAACTCACTGACTCTCAGTCCTCCTGCATACATAAGCAGCACTATGAGACCGTCTCTGTCTTTTGTAAATGCCGGTAATAATTTCTCAAATTCCGTATATTTAGGTATCCCTCTTGAATACTTAACATTTTTTATATCCCTATAAGAAACGTTCAGCTGTTCATATTTTGAGATAAACTTCAAAAAAGACCTAATAGAAGAAAGTTTTCTATTGATTGTGGCAGGCTTGTACTTTCCGATTAAGTTTTCATTGATGTATTCGAATATCCCCTTGCCATCAATGCTTTTGCTATCAAAATAACCTACAAAGCCCGACAGATCGCCTGCATATCCAGATATGGTATTATCCGACAGCCCCCTATTGATACTCAAATACATCAAAAATTTATCGAAATAATAGTCAATATCCATAGCTTTTTACTATTTTTTCAATATCGTTTTTATGGTTTTTATTAGATACAATTCCTATTGAGGGATTTTGAAATATTTGCTTTGCCGCTTCAATTACCTCGTTTTTTGTGACAGTATCTATTTTTCTTTTGAAATGAACCCAGGGCAAACCCTTTATATTCATCATATAAGAAGACGACAGTGAGTTTACTATTGACAGTGAGCTTTGAAGAGCTATCTCGTTTCTCCCAATTAGATATCGTTTGGCATCTTCGATTCTATCATCGGTTATAAATTTATTTATATTCTTGATATCGTCAAAAAGTCTTCTAACGGCATCTTCCGTAAAAATATTTTGTGTCTGCATACCTATAACGAATATACCGCCCTGCTGCAGATCATAATTAAAAGAAAATGCCGAATAAGCATACCCATGCTTCGTCCTAATGTCTTTCATCAACACCGAATTCAGATTGCCTCCCAAGATAAAAGACAGTACCTTCGATGCATAATACAGCTTATCCTTGGGTTTGAATCCCTCAAAAGCAGTATAGATATAACTTTGTTTAACCGGTTTTATGATATCTTTTATAAAAACACCACTTTTGAATTGCACCGGAGCAAAGGAATACCTCTTGCCTCTTTTTAAAAATGAAAAATGGGTTTTAAGCAGCTTTTCCATATCTTTTGCATTAAATTTGCCGCCTGAGATTGATATAACCATATTATCCGTGTTAAAATATCGTTTGAAAAATTCGATGATGTCTTTTCTTTTTACGTTTCCTATACCATTTATCGTTCCAAGAGATGTATGATAATAGGCAGGCTGTTTTATAAGACCTACAAATGCCGAATGAATTGCAAGATAATCGTTGTCGTTTTGAAGGGATTTAACTTTGTCAGATGCTTGTCTTTTTACAAAATCAAAGTTCTTTTTATCAAACTTGGATTTAAACATTTCAGATAATAGGCAAAGCATTCTATCGGCTTTTTTCAAAGTAAATTTAGCATTAATATCTATATACTCCTTAGACACCGAAGTTGATATTCTTCCCCCGAGCTTATCCGCCATATCCCTGAATTCGTCTGATGTCAAATGCTCCGTATCACAGGAATCCAAACAATTGGACAGAACATCCGCCTCTCCGAAGTTCTTATCAAAATAGCTCCCTGCTTTAATTTTTATGTCCACACTAACAATCGGCAAATCATTGGTTTTGTATATTCTATAGTTTAATCCATTGCTTAATTGTCCCGAATAT
>JALTDI010000095.1 GCA_027074255.1 Desulfurellales bacterium | reverse complement strand
GATATCAAAACAGCATCAGACGGACAAGAAGGTCTTGAAAAATTCAAGTCAGGCACATTTGATTTGGTCATTACCGATATAAATATGCCGAGGATGAACGGCCTCGATATGATAAAAGAAATAAAGAAAATAGACAAAAAGATTCCCATTATAGTTATAACGGCATTCAGTGACTTTGAGTATCTCATTGAGTGCATTAAAGTCGGTGTTTATGGCTATATACTGAAACCGATAGACTTAAATCAGCTGATTGAATCCATATATAGGGTTATGGAAAAAATAAAATTGAGAAGAGAGAGAGATAACGCCCTCATGCTTCTTGAACAGTATAAAAAAATAATTGACGAAAGCTCAACGGTAACAAAAACCGATATCAACGGAATCATAACATACGTCAATGATGAATTCTGCAAAAACAGCGAATATTCAAAAGAAGAACTTATCGGGCAGCCGCACAATATAGTAAGACACCCCGATATGCCTTCATCGGCATTCAAGAATCTATGGGATACCATACAAAGCAAAAAAATTTGGCACGGTGTTGTAAAGAATAGAACAAAAAGCAGCAAATCCATATATATGAAAGCGACAATTTCGCCGATTCTCGATGAAAAGGGCAATATAAAAGAATATATAGCGCTAAGGCAGAATATAACAGATGTTATGAATCCCAAAAAACTGCTGATGGATAAAATAAAAGAGATAAAAAGTCCCATACTGCTATTGTGCAAGATAGAGGATTATGACGATTTGGAGAATTTATACGATACAAAAACAATTGAGCTCATCGAGCAAAAATTTTTCGATAAGGCTGAAAAGCTGTTCCCGAAAACATGCAAATTTACATACAGATACAATCTTGGAAACGGAGAATTTGCATTTTTGAGAGAATATAATCAAAACAAGACCATAAACGAATTTCTAAGAGACATAAAACAGTTTCAGGACAATGTAAAAAAAACTGTTATCAATTTTGACGGCTACGAATATTACATAGAACTGATTTTAAGCTTTTCAACAAAGAAAGAACACATTTTGGAAAACGCAAGAATGGGTATAAAAAAAGCTATAAGCAACAGGGTTGATATAGTCGTGGCAGACGGATTAATTCAAGAAATGCAGCAAAAAGCAAAAGTAAATATAGAAACATTGAAAATCATAAAAGATGCCATTGCAGACAACAGAATAAAATCCTATTATCAGCCTATATACAATAATAAAACAAAAAAGATAGAAAAATATGAATCTTTGGTGCGTCTAATAGACAAAAACGGCAATGTACTTCCGCCTGTCAAATTCTTAGAAGTGGCAAAATTAGGAAAATATTATAAACAGATAACAAAAATCGTTATACTCAACACACTCGAAACCATAAAAAACCGGCAAATGGAGATATCTCTGAATTTATCTGCTCTTGACATAGAAGATAAAGACACGGTTGATTTAATTTTTGAAAAAATTTCAAAAAACAATGATATAGCAAAATATGTCGTGATAGAATTATTGGAAAATGAGGGTGTGCACAACCAGAACGAGGTTGACTCCTTTGTAAAAAGAATCAAGTCCTTAGGGGCAAAGATAGCAATAGACGACTTCGGAAGCGGGTATTCTAATTTTTCAAGACTGCTGGAATACGAGCCTGATTATATTAAAATAGATGCAACCCTAATCAAGGATATCGCGACAAACAAAAACAGTGCAAATATTGTTGAGGTCATAAAGAATTTTGCAGATAAACAGGGCTATAAAACTATCGCCGAGTTTGTTGCGGATGAAACAATATTTAATATTGTTACCAGACTGGGTATAGATTATTCACAAGGTTATTATATAGGAAAACCCTCCCCGCTTGAACATGGTCAATAAAAGAATTGTTTTTGCGCTTTTTATCATATTGACACTATCCATAAACGCTTATGCAATGGAAAAGGTTACTCTTCAGCTGAATTGGAAATATCAATTTGAATTTGCCGGATATATTGCGGCCAAGGAGAAGGGATTCTATAAAGATGCCGGATTGGATGTGAAAATCATTCAATATAACGGCGGCAGCGTTTTAAAAAAAGTGCTGAGTCAAAAGGTTGATTTCGGCATTGCAGACAGCGACATATTCGCTTCGATGATCTTAAATAAACCCGTTATTCTCCTTGCAAATTTCTTTAAACGCTCGCCTCTTGTGCTGGCAGTCAAACCGTCCATAATCACACCCGGCGGTTTAAAGAACAAAAAAATAATGGCTGATGAGAACGAATTTGAATTGACAAGCCTAGGTCTGATGCTGCACAAATTTCACATAAGGCTAAAAGACATTTTTTTGACCAAAGAAACATATTCAATCAAACCCTTCATTCAAAATAAAGTGGACGCCATGGCAATTTATATAACAAACCAGCCATATAAACTGAATAAACTGCACATAAAATACAATATAATAGACCCGTCCAATTACGGTATATTTACATATTCGGGCAATTTGTTTACTTCGCAAAAGGAATTAAAGGAAAAGCCTCAAATAGTGAAACGTTTTGTTGAATCATCTATAAGAGGATGGAAATACGCACTGGCTCACAAGGCTGAAATTGCCGGCATTATTTATGACAAATATTCAAAATCAAAGAGCATAGGCGCTTTAATGTTTGAGGCAAACGCCATCGAACATATTATTATGCCTGATGTTTTTGCGATAGGCTCAATAAATAAAAGCGTTGTTTCTGAAATTATAGATGAGTTTGAAGATATCATGCATATAAAAAAACAGCCCCTGAATTTAAACAGGTTCATATATAAAAACAAAAATAACAGCAGCCTGCTCACAAATAAGGAAATAGCATTTATAAAAAAGCACAAGGTAATAAAGATATGCACAAACCCCGATTGGGTACCGATAGAATACTTATCAAACGGAAAAGCGGAAGGAATTTCAATAGGCGTTTTAAACAAAATACACAATATGACAGGCCTTATTTTTAAAAGGATTCCCACAAATAGCTGGTCTCAATCGCAAATATTCCTGAGAGAAAAAAAATGCGACCTTCTGCCCTCAGCCGTAAAAACTTATAAAAGGGAACGATTCGCACTGTTTACAAAGCCCTATATGAATTACAAACTCTTTATGTTTGCAAAAAACGACAAAAGCTTTGTAAATGGCATAGAATCCCTTATTGACAAGCCAATGGCAAGAAATAGGGGCTCCGGGCTGATAAACAAACTCAAAAAATTGTATCCGAGCATCAATATAGTCAAAACAAGCAGCTACAAACAATCTTTCGAATATGTGGAAAAAGGCAAAGTATATTATACTGTTGCAACTCTTCCCGTAGCTGACTACATTATAAAAAAATACGGATT
>JALTDI010000094.1 GCA_027074255.1 Desulfurellales bacterium | reverse complement strand
AGTGTTCCGTTTCCGCCCAAACAGGCGCCCAGAGCGAGAGACCACCAGAGTGTGTTACCTGCATGCGGTATTGTCTGTGTAAGATATGCCACAACAGGGAGCATTGTTGCCGTGAAAGGGATATTATCAACTATGGCCGAAGCAATTGCGCTGACCCACAAAACCAGAATAATTGCAAGGACAAGGCTATTGCCAGATAGATCTTTTACCCATGTTGCAATCATCGAGATGAAGCCTGTCTCTACTGCGGCACCGACTATAATAAAAAGCATCATAAAAAAGACAAGTGTTGTCCACTCTACCTCATGTTCCATAATTTCGGTTATATCAGCCCCGCTAAACAGGAGTATAAGTGCAGCTCCGACCATTGCAGCAATGGAGGGCTCCATATGCAGCATTCCATGTGTAACAAATAGAGCTATGACAAATCCCAGAATCATCAATGAGTGTTTAAGTAATTTAGGATTTGTGATTTTGTATTCCTCTTTCAGTTTTTCTAGGAGAGCATTTACATTTTCTATTTTGCCTTTTTTGTATTCTTTATTAAAGAAAAATTTCATTACAAACACATTGGCAACAAGTACTATTAAAATAACAGGTGTAAGATTAATAACAAAGTCATTAAACGTAAGATGGGCAAACGAGCCTATCATAATATTGGGAGGATCGCCTATTAGGGTTGCCGTTCCGCCCATATTTGACGCCAAAACCTCAGGGAGCAGCAGGCTGAACGGATTAATCTTGAGCATGATAGCTATTTCTATGGATACCGGTGTAAGCAAAAGCATTGTAGTTACATTATCCAAAAATGCGCTGACTATTGCTGTAACAAACATTAGAATAATGGACAGCCTTAAAACGTTGCCCTTTGACAATGCGTACGATTTATATGCAAGCCATTGAAATACTCCTGTCTTTTTCATTACACCTACTAAAATCATCATACTCATTAATAGAAAGATAACATTAAAGTCTATTGCCTGAATGGCCTGGTCAAAAGATATGACAAAATAGTTTTCATTCAGTGTACCGAGTGTGTAGGAGATGAACAATAAAAGCGAAGCGCCTATGATGGCCGCCACTGTTCTATGTAAAACATCAAACGATATCAATATAAAGATACTTACCAATACGATAAGAGAAATCCAAAATGCAGGCGTTATAGCTCTTAGAAGAGTTTGATTTAGTGTTCCTATGTAGACAAAAGAGTTTTTCTTATCTTTGCTTGATAAAATCTCCGTTAAATGTCTTTTTTCACTCTTATATGTAGTTTTCTGAAATTCAACGTATATCTTTGATGTATCAAGTTTATTGTTTATCGGCGTTTCAACAAAATAACTCCCGTTAGATGTCGTCATTGTTTTAGCAATTGTTTTGCCTTGATATAATATGTTTACATGCACATCCTCAACAGGATTGTTGTGCTCGTTATTCACTATACCGCCGATTCTTAGAGTTGAAGAATAAGATGATGTGCAAAGAAAAAACAATAACACGACAAACGATAGTAAAAATTTTTTCATAAACCCCACCTTTTAAAAATAAATTGTAATTCATCCTCATTATTGAAGTATATTTCTATTACACCTTTTTTATTTTTGACTTTAATCTTTGCATTCTTGAAAACTGCTTTTAATTTTTCTTCATATTGTGAATATTTATATTCAACAGACGATTTTTCGTTTCTAACTCTTTCTTCCGTTTCCCTCACGCTGATTTTTTTATTTTTTATTAATTTTGCCAACTCCGTTTGGGAATCCTTATCCTGTAAAGTAAGCAGCGCTCTTGCATGTCCCGCACTTATATCACCGTTTTTAAGCATATTCGTTATTTCTTTAGGAAGGCTCAGTAACCTGATAGCGTTTGAAATTGTTGCTCTATCCTTCCCCACCTTTTTAGCTATCTCATCTTGTGTATATTTGAATTTCTCCATCAGCCCTTTATAGGCCAAAGCCTCTTCTATCGGGTTCAAATTCTCTCTTTGCAAATTCTCTATCAGGGCAATTTCAGCCGATTCCTTATCGTTTATATCTTTTATAATAGCCGGAATATAGGTCATCTGAGCCATTTTTGCCGCCAAGAATCTTCTCTCTCCTGCTATTATTTCATACTTTTCGCCCTGCTCTCTTACAAGTATAGGCTGCAAAATACCCTTTTCTTTTATCGACTTGGCCAATTCATCTAAACTCTTTTGGTCAAAATTGCCTCTTGGCTGATTTTTATTTTTTACTATTAAATCCAAGGATATGTTTTCTATTTTATCTTCTTCGTTATCTATATCCCCGAAGATGGCTGAAAGTCCCCTGCCCAATCTGGAGTCGTCTTTAGGCATACTTTAATACCTCTTTTGCCAAAGACATATAGCTTTTTGAGCCTGTGGATTTTATATCGTATGAAAGTATTGATTTGCCGAAGCTGGGCGCCTCGGATAGTCTGACATTTCTCGGTATGAGCGTTTTGAATATCTGTTTTGGAAAATGTCTTTTTAGCTCAAGTTCAACCTGCTTTGATAAATTGTTTCTCTTGTCATGCATCGTCAAAAGTATGCCTTCTATCTTCAAAGACGGGTTAAATGTTTTTTTAACCAAATTTATAGTATGTAAAAGCTGCGCCAGACCCTCCATAGCAAAGTACTCGCATTGGACAGGTACAAGCACTGAATTTGAAGCAACGAGTGAGTTAATTGTAAGCAGGCCCAAAGACGGCGGACAATCCATTAAGACATAGTCGAAGCCTTTAATTTCCCTCAAAAGATTTTTTAATATTTTTTCCTTGTTCTTGTATCCGACAAGCTCAACCTCCGCTCCAATGAGTGATATATTGGAAGGCACTACATATAGGTTGTCCGTCTCTGTCGGAACTATAACAGAGTTTAACTGTTTTTTACCTATCAGCGCATGGTATATACATATATCTTTATCCACATTCAAGCCGCTTGTTGCATTGGCTTGGGGGTCCATATCGATAAGCAGAACCTTTTTCCCATAAACCGCCAAAGAAGCACCGAGATTAATAGCCGTGGTTGTTTTACCTACGCCGCCTTTTTGGTTAGTTATGGAAATGATTTTCATAAAGCCACACCGTTAGTGTTGCTGTATAGTTTTAAATATTCTTTCACAAGCATTCGAAACGCATAATGATTTTGCATTTTCTGATAAAACCCTCAATTTATTTTTATCAAGCAATGATATAATACTCTCGATTTTTTTTCCACTTAAATTTTTATCGTCAGTTAGAATTGCCGCATTTTTTTTGACAAATTCCATAGCGTTGTAGTATTGGTGATTGTATATAGCATAAGGATAGGGAATGAGTAAAGAACCAAGTGATGCACATGCTATTTCGCTCAATGT
>JALTDI010000093.1 GCA_027074255.1 Desulfurellales bacterium | reverse complement strand
TTAAAGACGTTTCCTATATGGTAGCCAATATATTAAACGACACATCTTCCATGTCGGTATTTTTGTCTTTCATCAAAGGCGATATACACAACATAGCAATACATATGTTCAATGTAGGGACTTATGCAACCATGCTGACAAAAATGCTTTATGAAGACATAAGCAACATACAGCTTGAAAAATTATCCAAGGGCTATTTTCTACACGATATAGGAATGCTTAAAATAGACAAGAAAATAGTAAACAAAAAAGGCAAATACACGGAAGAAGAATATAATGAAATAAAAAAACACCCCGTACTCGGTGTTGAAATATTGAAAGAAGAACTGAGAATTAACGACCCGAACGTAATCAAAATAGTGTTGGAGCACCACGAAAGGAGTGACGGAAACGGCTATCCTTACGGCAAGACAGACATAAACAGATTTGCAAAGATATGCGCGATGTGCGATGTGTTCGATGCCATAACATCAAAAAGGGAATACAAAAAAAACAATCCAAAAACGACATTCGAGGCATTGAAGGAAAACAAGGATTTTTTTATAAGCGAGTTCGGCAAAGATCACTATGAGGCGTTCGTGGGGGTGTTCCAAGGTTAAATAGTTTCTTGTTATTCTATTCAAAAACAATTATATTTATAGTGATATGAAAAGTTATCTTGAAGTTTTGGAGTATGGCAAATTAAAAAGTATAATATCAAAATACATACAGACCCCCTATGGGAAAAATGAGATAGACAGCCTAAAACCCGTATTTGATATAGAAAAAGCCAAAAAGGATTTTGAAAGGTTAAACGAATTTTTTACTTTTTTCTACAAATGGGGAAGCTTCGCCTTGGACGATATATTTATATCCGACATAATCAAGGACTCGTTCTCAGGTACATTGATTGGCAAAGAACTTATCAAAATAGGGAATTTTTTGATTATGCTCAAAGACATCGAGGAATGGTTTGAAAAATTCGATTCAAACTTATGTACATACTACATATCTTTTAATATACCCGACGAGCTCATAGACGAAATAAAAAACGCTATAGATGAACACGGTTTTATAAAGGATAGCGCCACGGGATACCTATACGAACTTAGAGAACAGATAAAGCAGACAAAAAGTGAGATTATGCGCAGTTTGAAAAATACTATGCACACAAGGGCAAGAGAGGTTATATCCGACACGGCAATCTTTATGAAACGTTCGCGCTATACCTTGCTTATGAAACCCAATTTTAAGGAATATATAAACGGAAGAATAATCGATATGTCAAAATCCGGCGGTTTTTTTGTCGAGCCCGACAATGTGTATGGAAAAAACAACGATTTGGAAGAATTGCTGCTCAAAGAAGAGGCGGAGGTTAGAAAGATACTGGTTAAAATTACAAATTTGGTGAGAAAATACTCATCTCAATTGATATATAACGAAAAACGCCTCGGTTTTTTTGATTTGGAGGTCGCCAAGTTCGAATATGCAAAAGACTTTGAACAACCGGAGATAATATTTTCAGACAAGCCCATTCTTTTCGCCAAAAACGTCAAACATCCCATACTCGCACATATAAAAAAAGATACAAAAAGCGTTGATATAGACCTAAAAAGCGACAACAAACTTATAATAACAGGACCCAACACAGGGGGCAAAACCGTTTTTTTAAAAACGATAGGGCTTGTGAGTGCAAGCATATTCTCAAACATACCTCCCATAGGCTCATATATTGAAATAGGCAATTTCGATTCTATTTTTGCAGTAATAGGGGATGAACAGGACATAATAGAATCACTCAGCAGTTTTTCAGCAAAGCTTTTAAGTTTTAAAACCGTATACAACAGTATAACAAAAAATTCTCTTGTTTTACTGGATGAAATCGGCAGCGGGACATCGCCTGAGGAAGGAGAAGCTGTTGCATATTCAATAATCAAGAATCTCTCGGATAAATGCGTATTTGCAGCGACAACCCATTACAAAAGGCTTGCCTATATCATTTCGTCTCAAAACTACCCCGTGGCTGCCTTCAACTTTGACGAAAAAACACTTAAACCAACTTACAAACTGGTATATTCCCAAGTGGGGAAAAGTTATGCGACAGAGATTCTCAAAACACTGGGAATACCAAAAGAAATAATAGATACGGCTGTTGAATTTTATAAAAACAACGAGACAAATTTCTCAAAACTTGAAAAGGAACTTGAAAACAAGCTTTATAATCTCAATCGGGAGAAAAAAGAGACTGAAAAATTGAGGATTCGTTATAATGAACTGATGGAACAAGAACAACAGCAGATAAAAGCAATAAAAAATAGCCTGTCTTTGGAGGCCGAAAATAAAAAAAGGATGTATAAGGAATTGATTGAAAAGCTCGAGGTGCAGATAGGCATATTGTTAAAGGAAAAAAATGTTTCCAAGGCCCACAAGACATTAAGCCGCATAAAGCAAGATGCAAAAGAGCTGTTTTCTTTAAATGAAGAATATCAAAGCAAAGGGAGCTTCAATGTCGGAGAAGAGGTTGATTTCAACAATTCAACAGGCAGAATAGTCGGTATAAAGGGGAAAAAAGCCACAATTGAGATAGAGGGGAAAGCAATTGAGGTTCCGATTGGCTTATTGAAAAAAACGGATAAAAAAACAATACAAAAAACAGCGATAACAAAATCGGTCAATACGTTCGGCAGGCTTGAAGTCAACCTGATAGGCAAAAGGCGCGATGATGCAGAGATAGAACTGATGAGATTCCTTGACTCTTTGATAACAAGCAGGATTAAAACTGTCAGGATAATACACGGAATAGGCAGCGGTATTTTAAGAGAAATGGTGAGAGATACGCTAAAAAATCATCCCTATATAAAATCGTTTCACACCGCTCATCCCAATGAGGGCGGAGACGGCGCAACGATTGCGGAGTTTAAATGAATAGAGTTGTCGAAGAATTAAAAGACAAAATAGACATTGTGGAGCTTATATCCCAATACGTTCAGTTAAAAAAAAGAGGCTCAAATTATTTCGGTTTATGTCCTTTTCATTCGGAAAAAACACCTTCATTCTCCGTAAACCCCAACAGGCAATTCTTTCACTGTTTCGGGTGCGGAGAGAGCGGTGATGCAATAACATTCTTTATGAAAATTGAAAACCTGGAATTTAAGGATGCAATTAAAGAACTTGCCGAGCGCTACAATGTAACCATAGATTTTAGAGCAAACGAGAAAAATCCTATTTTGGAAATACATAAAGATGCCGCCGATTATTTTCATTCCAAGCTGTTAAACAACAGCAAAGCTATGGAATATTTAAAAAGCAGGAACATTGACAGGGAAATAATAGAAAAATTCCATATAGGTTTTGCGCCTCAAAGCGGCGAAATTTACAGCATCCTAAAAAA
>JALTDI010000092.1 GCA_027074255.1 Desulfurellales bacterium | reverse complement strand
TAGACTTTAGGAATGCAGAGATAAGGCTTATTACCTTAAAAAGGCATAACCCGAAGAAAAAAGGTGCATATAGAATAATACCGGTCCCTGCAAACCTTACGGGTGAAATAGCAAGCTATATTGCGCAATATCCCCATATGAAAGATAAAGCATTTAAGGTGGATAGGAGCAACTTTAACAAGGTATTTAAGGAACTCTGTATAGAGTCAAATATACCACAGGAATTAGCCCATCCGCACATTCTAAGGCATACCCGAGCGATCGAGCTTCTGCGTGCAGGCGTGCCGGTTACGATTGTTCAAGACCTTTTGGGCCATTCGGCTCTAACAACAACGGCAGTCTATTTAAAAATGAGCGGGCAGGAAGCGAAATGGATATTAAAAGAAAAAAATCTTATTTAGTATATTTATTATCTGTTTAATTCCTTTATAAATTGTTCAGGATAAATTTCTATCTCCCTTAAAATTTCTCTAACTAACGGTCTTGGTAAATCTCTGCCATGGATCTGCTACAATCCTGTATACACCAAGTTAGTGCATATGATAAACCAACTTAAAGGAGGCAGGTTTTATGAAACTAAGGAGAAAATTTTCAAATGAGTTCAAACTCGATGCTGTTCTTCTTACACTACAGGAGGACAGAACCGTTAAAGAGGTATCGGATGAGATGGATATCCCTTATACTCTTCTTTGTAAACGGAGAACAAAATACAAAAAGTTAGGAGAAAAAGCGTTTGTTGGCAAAGGAAACATATCTGAGGATAAAAAGGACATAAAATCCTTAGAAAAAGAGTTGAGAATTGTAAGACAGGAGAGAGATATATTAAAAAAAGCTTATGGCCTCTTCTCAACTCATCAGGGCAAAAATACAGATTTATAGACAGGTTCAAGAAAGAATTCCCAATTGGGAAGATGGCAAAAGTATTGAATATTACAAGAGACAGCTACTATAAATGGATAAAAAGAAAACAAATCAAAAGAAAGCAGGAAAATGAATTCCTGCTTTCAAGGATACGGTATATCTTTAATCTTCATAAAAAAAGATACGGCTCAAGCAGAATTTATGCGGAGCTTTTAAAAGAAAACACAGTATGTTCAAGAAGAAGGGTTGCAAAGCTGATGAAATCAGCCAATCTTGTCAGTATAAGATATAAAAGACATAAATACCCAAAAAACAGTGATAAACCGGATAAATATCCGCCCAATCTCTTAAATCAGAACTTCACATTAAAGACAGAAAATACCGTTATGAAAGCCTTTAATGAAGCAATAACAAAGAGAAAACCAAAGGAAAATCTCATATTCCATTCAGACAGGGGTATTCAATACCATACCGAAACTTTCAGAAACATACTCAAAGCTTTCAATATTACGCAAAGCACAAGCGGGAAAGGCAACTGCTATGATAATGCTGTTGCTTAAGAGCTTCTTTAAAACCCTAAAGAGCGAGCTTTTATCAAAAGATGCCTTTAAGACAAGAAGGGAGGCTAAAACCAAGGTTTTTGAATACATAGAGGTGTATTACAACAAAAGAAGAATTCATTCTACGCTTAACTGGTGCAGCCCCAAGGAGTATTTGGAGAATCATTACAAGAAAACAGGTAAAAGAGAAGAAAGTATACATCACAGAGAGAAAAGAGAAGCGGTAATGCTATGGCCATCTGGCGGTATCTGCCTTAAATACCAAACGGCGGCGGGATACCCTGCCGCCTTACCACATCCTCTCTCAGAGGATTTGCGGTTCTTTATTGTCTCACTATGCGATGATGGGAAAGCTCTTTGGTATTCAAGCAAAGATTCGATGGTACAAATGTATGCAGGATAAAATCTAAACAGGCGTCCGAATGAAAGTAAATTATGCAACGCCCTCAGAAGATATGAAATTACGTTTGACATTAAGTGGAATATTTCATAGAAACTAAGAAAATAGTTTTCATCTAAGAGTATTTGGTCATAAGGTATTAACAGTAAGGCATGGAAATTTTGTTTTTATAAGTTAAATTTCTTTTTGCATTTTTATCCTTCTTAATTTTCATCTAAACAGAAATAACCATGCTTTATAATAACAGGTTAGGAGGTTTAAAGGTTATGAGGTCAAAAGGCAAGGGTATTATCTATTTAATGTTGGTTGGTTTTATTTTGATTTTTGGTGTGCACTCTGCCTATGGAGCAGCAGCTGGTACACAGAAATGGAGTTTTGAAACAGGGGATGTGATATACTCCTCCCCTGCTATAGGCTCAGATGGGACAATATATGTGGGGTCAGAGGATGATTACCTCTACGCCATAAACCCGGATGGGACATTGAAGTGGAGATATCAGACGGGATATCAGATAGCTTCCTCCCCTGCTATAGGCTCAGATGGGACAATATATGTGGGGTCAGAGGATGATTACCTCTACGCCATAAACCCGGATGGGACATTGAAGTGGAGATGTCTGACGGGGGATTGGATATACTCCTCCCCTGCTATAGGCTCAGATGGGACAATATATGTGGGGTCAGAGGATGATTACCTCTACGCCATAAACCCGGATGGGACATTGAAGTGGAAATTTGAGACTGGGGATGGTATATACTCCTCCCCTGCTATAGGCTCAGATGGGACAATATATGTGGGGTCAGAGGATGATTACCTCTACGCCATAAATCCGGATGGGACATTGAAGTGGAGATATCAGGCGGGGGATTGGATAGGTTTTCCCTCCCCTGCTATAGGCTCAGACGGCACAATATATGTGAGTTCTACTGATGGATATCTTTATGCCATAAACCCGGATGGGACATTGAAGTGGAGATATCAGGCGGGGGATTGGATAAATTCCTCTCCTGCTATAGGCTCAGACGGGACAATATATGTGGGGTCTAGTGATGGTTACCTCTACGCCATAAACCCGGATGGGACATTGAAGTGGAGATATCAGACGGGGGGGTGGATAGACTCCTCCCCCGCCATAGGTTCAGACGGGACAATATATGTGGGGTCAGAGGATGATTACCTCTACGCCATAAATCCGGATGGGACATTGAAGTGGAGATATCAGACGGGGGATTGGGTATTTTCCTCCCCTGCCATAGGCTCAGATGGGACAATATATGTGGGGTCTTATGATCATTACCTCTACGCCATCTATTCAGACTCTTACGGTTCTGCCAATTCCCCTTGGCCGATGTTCCATCATGATGTTATCCATACAGGTAGGTATGGTGTAGTTAGCGGAGGCAATGGTTCCGGTGGTTCTTCTAACAACAATGGTAATTTCTTGAGCAATGTTTATGACTTTAAACCGCTTGTTAACAGTATCAATGTAAGCTATATTCCTTTCTCTCCTCCAAAATTCGCGTACCTTTACGCAGCCCTCACTTTGAAGAA
>JALTDI010000091.1 GCA_027074255.1 Desulfurellales bacterium | reverse complement strand
TGTTAAACTGTTTTTCTTGACAAAATAACCCATTATAAAGATACTCATCGTTGTTGGACTTTTTGGAGGTTTGTCGGTTTGGAGATTTTAAGAGGTTTTAAGGATGTGCTGCCTAAGGATATTGAAAAGTGGCATAAATTGGAAAGGATTGCCAGGGATACTCTGGAATCGTTCGGATTTAAGGAAATAAGAACACCAGTACTTGAAAAAACATCACTGTTCGCAAGGGGCGTGGGTGAAGATACGGATATTGTTGAAAAAGAGATGTACACGTTTTTGGATAAATCAGAGGAATCCGTGACATTGAGGCCTGAGGGAACAGCGGGTGTTGTCAGGGCATTTATAGACAATCATATGGAGAATTTGCCGTATAAAAAATACTATTATATCGGTCCTATGTTTAGGTATGAAAGGCCGCAAAAAGGACGTTTAAGACAATTTAATCAAATCGGGGTTGAGGTTTTCGGTATCAGCAATCCATCGGTGGATGCCGAGGTTGTTTATATGGACAAGGTAATGCTTGGGAAACTTGGTTTGAATAATTTGAGAATAGAGATAAACAATATAGGATGCAGCAGATGCCGCCCGGGGTACATGAAGAAACTGAAAGAATATTTTTATGAGCACAAGGACGGACTGTGTGAGGACTGTAAAAGGAGATTGGAGAAGAATCCTTTAAGGATACTGGACTGTAAGAATAAAAACTGCAGACTTATAGCAAAAAATGCCCCATTGATTACTCAATTTGCATGCGCAGAATGTAAAGAGCACTATGAGAAAGCAAAGGTTAAGTTAAAAAATTTGAATATAGAATTTATTGAAAACCCTTATCTTGTGAGGGGGCTTGATTACTACACCAAGTTTGTTTTTGAGATAATAACCGATGAGCTTGGAGCTCAGGGAACTGTTTCAGCCGGCGGAAGATATGACGGTCTTGTAAAGCAGCTCGGAGGCGGAGATATCCCGGGCATCGGTTTTGCATCGGGGTGCGAGAGGCTTATTGAGCTGATGGAATTTGAGGAGGATAAACTTTTTGAATATTATGTGGCAAACCTCGAATCGGATGATTATGCGGTTGAGATAGCGGCCAAACTGATTGAGGTTACTCAAAAACGGGTCTATGTAGAATATGAAAAGAAGAGTTTAAAAAGTATGATGAAAAAAGCGGATAAAATGAATGCTTCCTTTGTTGTGATTATCGGTGAAAACGAAAAAAACAGCAATACGGTTGTGTTGAAAGATATGAAAAATTCCACACAGAATGAATATAAATTAAAAACTTTTTTGGATAATGAGGTGAAAAGATGGGTGTAGACGGTTTGGTTAGGACGGATTATTGCGGCAATATAAGAACTTCGGATATAGATAATGAGGTAACGCTCTTTGGATGGGTACAGAATTGGAGAGATCACGGCGGTGTTATTTTTATAGATTTAAAGGATAGAGAGGGAATTGTTCAGATAGTTTTCGACCCTTCGGTTAATGAGAAAAATCACAAGCAGGCTTCAAAGCTGAGAAGTCAGTATTGCATAGGCATTAAAGGAAGGGTGAGACACAGACCTGAGGGCACCGTCAATCCGAATCTAAAAACGGGAGAGGTTGAGGTTGTTGTTGATGAATTGAAGGTCTTCTCTCAAAGCGACATCCTGCCGTTTCCGGTTGAAGAGTATGTTAATGTCAACGAAGAGATACGTTTGAAATACAGATATTTGGATTTGAGAAAACCGAGAATGCAGAAAAATATAATCACACGATACAAAGGTGCCTTTGCCGTAAGAAAGTATCTTGATTCTCAGGGCTTTATAGACATAGAAACACCGATTTTAACCAAAAGCACGCCGGAGGGTGCGAGGGATTTCCTTGTTCCAAGCAGATTGTCGCAGGGTAAATTTTATGCTTTGCCTCAATCTCCGCAGCTTTTCAAACAGCTTTTGATGGTTTCGGGATTCGACAGATACTACCAAATAACTAAATGCTTCCGTGATGAAGATTTGAGAGCCGACAGACAGCCTGAATTTACTCAAATTGACCTCGAAATGAGCTTTGTTGCCGAAGATGATGTTATGGCTGTTACCGAGGGTATAATCGAAAGCATATTTAAAGAAACACTGGGCATAGATGTGAAGCCGCCGTTTAAACGCATAAAGTATCAGGAAGCTATGGATAGGTTCGGCTCTGACAAACCTGATATGAGATTTTCTCTTGAGCTAAAAAATTTGACTGATATAGCAAAAACGGCAGATTTTAAGGTGTTTAATTCCGTTGCCAACTCAGGCGGACTTGTTTATGGATTAAACGCTACCGGATGTATAAATTTCTCACGCAAAGAAATAGATGATTTGACGAACCTTGTGGCAATTTACGGAGCAAAAGGGCTTGCATGGATAAAGGTTAAGGAAAACGAACTGCAGTCGCCCATTGTTAAATTCTTCGGCAGGGAGCAGATGGATAGCATATTGAAGGCTCTAAATGCCAAACCCGGTGATTTGCTGTTTTTTGTTGCCGACAAGCCGAAGGTGGTCTATGATGCATTGGGGGCTTTAAGGCTGGAAATTGCAAAGAGGTTAAAATTAACGGACAAAAATGAATATAACTTTGTATGGGTTACGGATTTCCCTCTCTTTGAATGGAGTGATGAGGAAAATAGGTTTGAGGCCATGCACCATCCGTTTACCTCGCCTATTGCAGAAGACTTGGAATATCTTGAATCCGATCCAGCAAAAGTCAGAGCGAGAGCCTATGATATAACTCTAAACGGTGTTGAAATAGGCGGAGGCAGTATAAGGATTCACAGAAGCGATGTGCAAGAGAGGATGTTTAGAGCGCTTAATATCAAAGATGAAGAAGCAAAAGCAAAGTTCGGTTTCCTAATCGAGGCTTTGAAGTTCGGTGCGCCGCCGCACGGAGGAATAGCTCTTGGATTGGACAGGATAATGACACTCATACTCAAAGAGGAATCAATAAGAGATGTTATAGCATTTCCGAAGACCCAAAAGGGTGTTTGTATGCTTACGGATGCTCCTAATGATGTTGATGTTAAGCAGCTGAATGAGCTTTCTTTGAAGGTATTGAAAAAAAAGACTGAAAAATAAGATGGTGGGCGATACAGGTATCGAACCTGTGACCTCTTGCGTGTGAAGCAAGCGCTCTTCCACTGAGCTAATCGCCCGAAATCAAGGATTTAAGTTAATAGAAAAATATGTTTTTGTCAATATGATTTTTAATTGCAGTATTTGGTGCTGATTTAACCGTCGGTTAATAATTAGGCTGCCGCAGACACCATAGGTTTTGACAGAAAAGTTGTTTTGTGCTACCATACGGCTTGATTTTTGAGCGTTTTGTTTCTCTTGGAGAGGTGTCCGAGCTGGCTGAAGGAGCACGATTGGAAATCGTGTGTAGGGCCACAAGCTCTACCGCGGGTTCGAATCCCGCCCTCTCCGCCATTAAGGACACAATATGCGCCCATAGCTCAGTTGGATAGAGCGCAAGATTGCGGTTCTTGAGGCCGGAGGTTCGAATCCTCTTGGGCGCACCAGTTTCTTTTAGCGATGTCCATTTCCTGCGGGCTTGCATGACGTGCTCCTTATTAAATCCCGCCAGGTCCGGAAGGAAGCAACGGTAGATAAGGCTGTGCGAGCGTGCAGTGACCTGCTCGAGATGGGCATCGCTAATGGAGATGAAATGTATAAAGTATTAGCAAGAAAATATAGACCTTCCAAGTTGGACGAGATAGTGGGGCAGGATGTTGCAGTCAGGATACTAAAAAATGCCATAAAGTCGAACAGGCTTCATCATGCCATTCTTCTATCCGGACCTATGGGTGTTGGAAAAACCTCCACTGCGAGGATAATAGCCAAATCCCTAAACTGCGAAAATGGTCCCACCGTCGAACCGTGCAATCAATGCGAATCATGTATAAGCATATCAAAGGGCAAGAATATAGATGTTTTGGAAATAGACGGAGCTTCAAACAGAAAAGTGGACGATGCAAGGTCTTTAATAGAGAGCATCAAATACCCGCCTCTTAAAAGCAGATATAAAATATACATCATTGATGAGGTGCATATGTTTACAATAGAAGCTTTTAATGCAATGCTGAAAACCATCGAAGAGCCTCCGGATTATGTAAAATTTATTTTTGCCACGACGGCTTTGGAGAAGATACCCGATACGATACTGTCAAGATGTCAGATAATAACGCTTAAAAAAATCTCCAAAGACTTGATAAAAGAGAAGCTAAAAAAAATAGCCGAAAATGAAGGTGTTTCAATAGAAGACAGCTCGATAGATACGATAGCCTTTGCAAGTTTCGGTTCAATGAGGGTAGCGGAAGGCTATCTTGACAGGTGTATTGCCTACAGCCCGAAAAAAATTACCGGTGAAGATGTGTTTAAGGTCGTCGGGGTTACAGACGAAGAAACTGTGGGCAGATACTTTGATTTTATTGCAGATAAAAATATAGAAAATGCTCTTTTATTAATTAAATCTCTTGATGAACAGGATATAAACTTTGAGATATTTTCGCAGCAGTGCATAGATTATCTGTTGAAAGTTAACTCATACACCATAGAGCACAAAACGGCGCTTTTAAACATCTTTTACAATGCATTGATTGATATAAAACAAAAAATAAATCCCATTAGTGTAATCAATATAGCTACGCACAAAGCTGTTTCTCTCTGTGACCTTGAGAGGGTAGAAGATGTTATACAAAAACTCTCAGACGGCGTATTAAAAAAGGAAACAGCAGAGGAAGAATCCGCATATGAAGATTTTAATAGTTCTTATAAAAAACAAGAGTTAAAAAAAACCTCCGCAGAAGCTTCCAGGGACTATATTAATGCCGAGAGCGATGTTGAGGATGCCGTTAAACTTGTTTTGAAAGAATTTGAGGGGAAAATCATTACTGTTGAAAAATTGAACAAATAGTTTATAATTATCATAAAGACTTGTGATTGGAGGTGATATGGCTAAGGGTTACGGCGGTATGGATTTGAACAGCCTGATGGCTCAGGCTAAAAAAATGCAGAAGCAGATTGCTCAGGCTCAGGAAGAAGCATCCAAAGAGGTTGTTGAGATTAGTGTGGGCGGCGGTATGGTTTCCGTTAAAGCCAACGGTGCCGGCGAGGTTGTTGACATAAAAATATCAAAAGAAATAATTGACCCAGATGATGTGGATACGCTTGAAGACCTTATCTTATCCGGTATAAACGAGGCTTTGAGAAAATCAAAATCGGCTATGGAAGAAAAAATATCGGCTCTGACCGGCGGTTTGAACATACCCGGCATTTTTTAAATGATAGATAGTTTTCCTGTAATCGGCAACATTGTTGACCTTTTGTCAAAATTGCCCGGAGTAGGCGAAAAAACGGCTCTAAAATATTCTCTTTGGCTTGTTGAACACAAGGAGGATTCCAAACTTCTGTCTTCATATCTTAACGATTTGGGGAATAAGGTAAAGCTGTGCAGAAAATGCAGGAATCTAACGCTCAATGACGACGGTTTGTGTGATATATGCAAAGATTCAAGCAGGGATGGCTCAACCGTTTGTGTCGTTGAAAATATTGAAAATTTTTTTGCAATCGAGTCAAGTTCGATATATAATGGAATGTATTACATTTTGGGGAGCTCTGTTTCGTCATACGGTGTGGATATACATAATTTAGGGTTGGACTTTTTGATAAACAGGATTTTTCAAGAGAATGTCAGAGAGGTTATTTTGGTTATAAGTTCGACAATAGAGGGTGATTTGATTACTCAATACATAAAGGAGCGGTTAAAAAATTCTAAGGTTGATATTACGAGAATTGCGTATGGGATACCGGTAGGGGTTAATGTAAATTTTATCGATAGAACCACATTGGTTGAAGCATTTAAAAGCAGACGCGCTGTATAAATAATTTGAACGGGGGTTTATGAGATGTCTAAGAAGATGGATATTAGATGGCACGGAAGAGCCGGACAGGGTGCTGTCACCGCTGCAAAAACGTTGGCAGAGCTAATTTCTCAGGAAGAAGGGGTCTATGCTCAGGGATTTGCAGTGTATGGAGCAGAAAAAAGGGGTGCTCCTGTTATTGCATTTACAAGGGTAAGCGATAAGGTTATAAGAGACCATTCGGAGTATATGGAACCGGATATTGTTTTATTGCTTGATCCGACCCTGCTTGGACTTGTAGATGTGAAAGAGGGCTTGAAAAAAGACGGAAAAGTTATTGTTAATACAGCATTTGATAAGCAGAGCGTTATAGATGAGCTTGGATTAGAGGGCTATGATGTTTATATCGTTGATGCAAATAAAATAAGCATGGATGCGATGGGAAGAGCAATACCTAATACTCCCATGATAGGGGCATTGGCCAAAGTCGCAGGATTATTTTCAAAAGAAGATGTTGTAAACGGTGTTATAAATTTACTGGAAGAAGCAGGTAAATTTCCGCAGAAAGTTATAGACGGAAATAAGAAGGCTATAGAGAAGGCTTATGAGGAGGTAAAGTAATGTCTGAGAAGCTTCTTAATTGGGACGAGATTTTAATCGGCGGAGCTATAAAAGATCCCGGAAACAGCAAAAGCTATGAAACAGGTTCTTGGAGAGTTGAAAGGCCTGTTTGGAATCCGGAGAGCTGTATTCAATGTATGTTCTGCTGGGTTTATTGCCCGGACAGCTCGATTCTTGTGGATGAAAACGGAAAGATGGCAGGAATAGACTATGATCATTGCAAGGGCTGCGGAATTTGTGTTGAGCAGTGTCCTACAAAGCCTAAGTCTCTTGCTATGCTGCTTGAAGCAGAAGCCAAAGGAAAAAGCGAAGAAGAAATAAGAAAAGAAGCGTTTTCTAAATAAACAGGAGGATAAGATGGGTAAAAAAGTAGCATTGACAGGAAATGAGGCTGCCGCTCATGCAATTAGACAAATTAACCCCGATGTTGTAGCAGCTTTCCCAATAACGCCATCTACGCCTATTCCTCAGGGGGTAGCTCAGTTTATAGCTGACGGACAGATGGATACGGAATTTGTTACTGTTGAATCGGAACACTCTGCAATGAGTGCCTGCGTCGGTGCTTCTGCTGCCGGCGGACGTGTTATGACAGCAACAAGCGCCAACGGATATGCATTGATGTGGGAAATTTTATATATTGCCTCAGGCACAAGACTGCCTATTGTTATGGCGGTTGCAGCAAGAGCATTATCCGCACCTTTGAATATACATGGAGATCACTCGGATATTATGGGCGGAAGAGATACGGGATGGATTCAATTGATTGCAGAGAATTCTCAGGAAACCTATGATAATCTTATTCAAGCCGTGAAAATAGCTGAAAATAAAAAGGTTATGACTCCGGCATTGGGCGCATTTGACGGTTTCAACATATCTCACGCCATTGAGATTTGGGAGATGGAGGACGATGCGAAGGTTAAGGAATTTGTAGGCGAATACGAGCCGCTTTATCCTCTTCTGAAAACAGATGAGCCTATAACTCATGGTGCATGGGCTCCGCCGAACTGGTATTTTGAAAACAGGATGAATCAGCTTGAAGGTTTGTTAAATGCCAAAGATGTTGTTGCGGACGTAGGAAAAGAGTTTGGCAAGGCATTCGGAAGAGAATACGGTCTTTATGAAGCATACAAGATGGATGATGCCGAATTCACAATAGTGGCTGCCGGTTCTGTGTGCGGAACGACCAAGGATGTTGTAGATAAATTAAGAGAAAACGGTGTTAAGGCCGGATTGCTGAAAATTAGACTATTTAGGCCGTTTCCTTACAAAGAGCTTGCTGATGTTCTATCCGGTACAAAAGCAATTGCCGTTTTGGATAGGGTTTCACCTGCGGGCGCTCAGGGAGGGCCTTTGTTTACCGAGATAAGGAGTGCGCTCTATGATGTAAATAACAGGCCTCCAGTAATAAATTACACATACGGTCTCGGAGGAAGGGATACACAGCCTGTTCATATTAATTCCGTATATGACACATTAAAGAAAATAGTAGATACGGGCAGGGTTGAGAAACAGTTTGACTGCTTAAACTTAAGAGGAACTTGGGGGTAAAATATGGCACTATTAAATGAATTGGCAAAGAAGAAGGAAGGTCTTGTAGAAGGTCATAGATTGTGTCCGGGATGTACCCATTCCGTAATAATGAGACAGGTTTTGGCTGCTGCGGATACCGATAAATACGATATTGTCGTTGCCGCTGCTACGGGATGCTTTGAGGTATCATCCGGTTTATATCCATATACAAGCTGGAATATCCCGTGGATTCATAATGCCTTTGAGAATGCCGCAAGCACAATTTCAGGCATTGAGGCTATGTACAGATTATGGAAGAAAAAAGGTAGAACGGATAAAGATATCAGGTTTATTGCGATAGCAAGCGACGGCGGAACATACGATATAGGTTTGCAGGCTCTTTCAGGTGCAATAGAGAGGGGACATCAATTCCTATATATCTGCAACGATAATAATGCTTATCAAAATACCGGCAACCAACGCTCATCGGCTACACCTTTTGGTGCAAGTACAACAACGAGCCCCAACGGAACGGTTCTTCAGGGTAAAAGCCAGCCAAAAAAAGATATTATGAGTGTTTTGGAAGGACATCATATGCAGTATCTCGCTCAGGCTTCTCCATCCAACTGGAGGGATTTGATGGATAAAGCAAAAACGGCACTTGATGTAAACGGACCCACATATATGAATGTTATAGAGCCGTGCACAACGGGATGGGGCTTTCCGTCAAATAAATCAATAGAGATAGCCCAACTGGCCGTTGATACTTGTATATGGCCGCTTTATGAAATTATAGAGGGAAAGGTTAAGATAAATTATAAGCCGAAAAATAAACTTCCTGTTGAAGAATTTCTAAAACCGCAGAAAAGATTTGCACATTTGTTTAAAAAGGGTAATGAGCATTTGATTAAGGAATATCAAGGTCAGGTTGACAAACATTGGGAATGGTTACTGGCAAGAGAGGCATCGGGAATAGGCTACTAAACTTCACATTTTTTAAAAAAATGCGAAATCGGGAGGAGGCTGAATAGGTCTCCTCCCTTTTTTATTTTATACCTTAAACACTTTTACAAGCTCATTTATACCGTTTGACATTTCTTTAACATCTTCGGCTATTTTTGCAATACTCTCAACGGCTTTTGCGTTTTCTTTGGAGGCTTCCACAACCTCTTTAACCTGCATATCTATTTCGGCAACGGTAGAGGAGAGTTCCTCTGTGGCCGCACTTGTTGAGTTCAGTTCGTCGATAACATTGGATGCTTTTTCAACAACGGACTCTACGTGATATTTGTCTTCTTGAGCTTTCTCCTTTTCCTCGAGAATCATCTGTGATGCTTTATTTGTTTTATCGACCGCCGTGGTTGTATCATTCTGCATCTTTAAAATCATATTCCTTATCTCTTCTGTGGCATGCTGTGTTTTTTCCGCCAGTTTTCTGACCTCATCCGCCACAACGGCAAAACCTCTGCCGGCTTCTCCGGCTCTTGCAGCCTCTATTGCGGCATTTAGAGCCAAGAGATTAGTCTGGTCTGCTATCTCATTTATAACACCTACAATCTGGCCTATCTCTTTTGATGCATCACCTACTTGACTTATCTGCTCAATTGCCTCGCTTGCCAATCGAGCGTTTTCTTCCATCCTCTTTAATCTTTTTTCTATATCCTCAATCATCTGCTGGTTTACCTCACCGACTTCCTGAGCTAAGGAATTTACATTTTCAGACGCCCTTGCAACGCCGTCTATTGCCTGAACCGTATCGCTGACGGCGTTTGCCATCTCTTCCATATTCCTTGTTGTTTCTTCTGTTGCCGAGGATATTTCAAAAGAGCTGGATGCCAGTGTGTTGGATTGGGATGTCAGTGTGTCTGCATTCTGATGCAGCTGTATAGCTATGTTCCTTATTGAATCTATGACTTTATTTATACCTGTTTTTAGTATGCCTATCTCATTGCCCGTTATGACATTGAATTTCTTTGTTAAATCGCCTTGTGCGAGGTAGTCTGTTTTCTCAACGGCTGTTAGAAGAGGGTTGATAATATAGCTTTTGACAACAAAATATAATGATATGATTAAGATGACTATGATTATAAGGCCTATTGTGATAATAACCGATATTATCTTGCTTTTTGCCTCAATTTTGGACATTATATTGTGCATATCTATATTTGCCCTGTTGACAAGTTTTGCAATGGTTTCGTTTATATCGTCAAGATCCTTATAAAAGTTATCCGTTGTGGTTTTTGTAACAGCGCCGACTCGCCTTTGTTCGTTTATAGCATTATTACCCGTTGCAATAAATTTGCCTATCTCATTTTTTATCATTTTTAGTTTGGAAACCAAAGTCGGATTATCCTTGTTCAATTGAATACTGCTGTCAATTGTGGTGTTTATGCGGTTTGAGAGTGCAGGTATTTCTTTTAAGCTGTTTATGTTATTTGAAAAAATAGTTCTTGAAAAAATAGAACCTATTTTATCGACGGATACAACTATTTTGTTGTAGTTTTTTAATGATACTCTGTCTATGCGATTCATGTGCTCGATAGAGGCGTTGTTCTGCATCGAAAGTGTGATATTTGCAGCGATGATTCCGACTGCAACAATCAGGACAATAAGTGTTGAGAATAGAAAAAGCTTTTTTAAACTAATGTCTTTCATAAGGACTCCTTAACAACCAAAATTTTTAATAAAAATAATATTTTCTAAATTCCGTTTGGCTTATACAATAGCCGTTTTCGCATTGCTTTCATTTTAAAAGCCTCAAAGCTTCCCCAAAAGGTATGGGTTTTGAAAATAGATAACCCTGCATAAAATCACAGCCGAATTGTTTCAATAGCATAAGCTGTTCTTTTGTTTCGACGCCCTCTGCAA
>JALTDI010000090.1 GCA_027074255.1 Desulfurellales bacterium | reverse complement strand
TCTTTATTAAAACAGTCCTTGCTTTTGCCGGCAACAACCATTTTGCAGTAGCCGGTGTTTAAATCCATCAATTCAAAAACATCGCTTGCATGTTCCCTTAAAACGTCAAATCCCGCAACGCCCAAATCGGCTGCGCTGTATTCAACGTATGTGGCAACATCCTGAGCTCTCACTATCAAAAATCTGTATTTTTTTTCTTTGTCGTAAAAAAACAGTTTGCGTGATTTTTTCGGAATCTCTACGTGAAGCCCTTTTTTATTGAAAAGGTCCATTGTTTCCTCCATTAAACGACCCTTGGGCAGGGCTATGGTTATCATGCTTTTATCCTCCTGATTTTTGCTCCGAGATTTGCAAGTTTCGTCTCCATATTTTCATATCCCCTGTCGAGATGGTATATTCTCAATATTTCGGTAACACCCTCTGCGGCCAATGCCGCAATGACAAGACTGGCGCTTGCCCTTAGATCTGTTGCCATGACGGTTGCACCTATCAGCGTTTCAACGCCGTTTATAACAGCCTGATTATTTGAAACAACGATGTCTGCATTCATTCTGTTTAATTCCGCAACATGCTGAAACCTGTTTTCAAATATCGTTTCCTTCACAATGCTAACGCCTTCTGCCAAACTTAAAACGCTTATGAACTGAGCCTGCATATCCGTAGGAAATCCAGGATAAACGGATGTTTTTATGTTGACCGGTTTTATGATTTTGCCGCCTGCAATAATCAAGTTATCGCCTTTTTGTTCTACTATACCGCCCGCTTCCCTAAATTTATCCACAATTGCATCCATTGCATAAACGGGGGCGTTTTCTATTTCTATAAAAGAGGATGTTATTAAGGCGGCGCACATAAATGTTCCTGCTTCTATTCTGTCGTTCATAACGCTATATTCGATACCGCCGAGCTTCTTTACGCCATTCACTATAATCGTGCTTGTCCCTGCTCCTTCGATATTCGCTCCCATATTATTTAAAATATTGGCCAAATCGACTATTTCAGGTTCTTTGGCTGCATTTTTAATGACGGTTTTACCGCCTGCTGTTGCAGCAGCCATCAAAATATTTTCGGTGCCCGTTACTGTGGGGGTGTCGAAGTATATTTCACCGCCAGTCAGTTTTTTGGATTGTGCCACTATATAACCTTTGTCTATGTTTATGTTCGCTCCCATTATTTCAAGGGCTTTTAGATGCAGGTTTATGGGCCTTACGCCTATTGCGCATCCGCCAGGCATTGAGACATAAGCAACTCCCGTGCGCGCAAGCAGGGGGCCTAAAACAAGAATTGAGGCTCTCATGGTTTTGACAAGCTCATATGGTGCTTTTGAGGATTTTATGTTTTTGCAGCGTATATACAGTGTTCCGTTTTCTTTCTTAGCAAAGCATCCCAGCTCTTTCAGCAAATTAATCATTGTCGTTATGTCTTTTAAGTCGGGTATATTTTTCAATATCAATTCTTCATCCGTAAGAATGGCGGCCGCTATGATGGGCAGGGCTGCATTTTTTGAACCGCTTATTTTAACCCTGCCTTGGAGTTTATTGCCGCCTTCTATAATAAATTTATCCATTATAAGTTCCTATTTTTCCATATATTTGGAATAGGCTTTTTCTATGCAGAAATCCATAACCACGAGCATGCCGGCTTTTTCTGCTATATCTTTAGCTTTTTCCGATATAACACCCTCCTGCATCCACAAGGCTTTTGCGCCTATTTTAACCGCTTTTTCTGCTATTTTGGGGCAGTATTCACCGCGCCTGAACACATTAACCACATCCACGGGTCTATCTAAGTTTTCTAAATCCGCATAACATTTTAAACCCAATACCTGTTTTACGCCCGGCCTTACGGGTATTATTTCATAACCTCTTTCCATCAGAAACCGCGGTACATAATTACTCGGCCTATCCTCTTTGGGGCTTATGCCGACAACAGCTATGGTTCGCATTTTGAGAATTTCTAAGATTTTTTTCTCTTCTTTGTCCGATACTTCCCCGAAGTTCACCCTGCATACGTTAACGCTTAACTTATCCACCTAATGATTTTATCCTTTCTTCTTTCGTTTTTATACTGGTTATTTTTACACCGAATCGCCCGCCTACAACTACAACTACGCCGCTTGCCACAACCTTATTGTTTATTAAAATATCCATAGGTTCTTCTATGTTTTTTTCCAGCTCCACAATTGAGCCTTCTTTCAGCTTTAATATATCTTTTATAAGCATGTTTTTTTCGCCTATTCTTACCTTAACATCAAGGTCAACATCCATTATTAAATCAAGATTATCCGTCTTTGAAGATGGTGTCGGCGGGGCTTGAGATGTTTGCACGATATCCTCTGTTTCCTCAACATTTTTAAACGGAATTTCCTCCTCCGTTTCCTCCTCGTCAATGCTGTTGTCGCTAAAAACAGTATCAAAAGCAGAAACCTCGGCGAAAATATCTACGGTATCGTTTTTAACATTTGGAATCGCTATGTCGAACTCCATTTTATAGAAACTATCTTGGTCCATATCCGAGGGCGTTTCAGCAACGTCAACAACAGAAGATGTTAATTCTTTTTGCTCTTTTTCTTTGAAAGAGGTTTGAAGATTGCCCAATACCTGAGAGAAAAGTTCTTTTATGGCGTCAAGGTCGTCCGGTTCGAGTTTCTCTTTTGCTTCCCCCGGACCCATAAGCATAAGGTCTGAAAGTATTGAGGCAAACTCCTGTTTTACAAAAGCCCTGCATTTTGCCTTGTTTTCTCCGATGCCTATCTCTATTTCAACATATACGCCGTTTTCAGTCGGCAGTTCATCTTTGCTCTTTATGCTTAAATCTACGAATTTTGATACTATCTCTAAGGAAAATGCTGCTTTTAGAACATCTTCTATGGAAGAATTCAGTAAATTTGCAAATTCCTTTACGTGAGGATTTATATTTTCGTCCTTTTTATCATCTTTGCCTTCTGATTCGAAAAGGCTATCTATATCTTCCTGAGAGAGCTCCTGTTCTGACATTTTAAACCCCTTAGCTAATAATATTGCACAATTTTACAGCCTTATTATCGCCCCTTTTGCCTACTTTAAACAGGCATTTTTTTATATTATTTATATAACAATTCAATAAATCGTCCGGTTTTTTATCAAGCATAAGAACGTCGTCTTTTTTTAAATGCAGAAAATCTTCTACGCTTAGTTTCGCATTTCCGAGTTCGAAGTCCATTTTCACAAAAACTTCCTCCAAAACCCTTATTATATCTTCTGTTTTGTTTTCAGTCACCTTTTTTGTTCTTGATAAAACGTCGTGAGTTCCTATCTTGCTTAGTACCGGCTCCAAAACAATCACCGGCATGCACCAATTTATTATGCCGCTGGTTTCTCCGAGTTTTACCTCGAAAACCACCAGTACGACTATCTCAGACGG
>JALTDI010000089.1 GCA_027074255.1 Desulfurellales bacterium | reverse complement strand
ATAGTAGGCAGAAAAACAACAGCAACCTGCGCAAAACACCAGAGAATTTTAACAAAAGCCATTAAAAAAGCGAGATTTATGGCTCTTCTGCCGTTTACCGTCAGCAGAAAAATGAAGGGATAGGAGGAAAAAATGAAAATAGTGATTCTTGAAGATGTGGAAAATCTCGGATATGCCGGAGATATCAAAGAGGTTAAAGACGGATTTGCGAGAAACTATCTTATCCCTAAGGGCAAGGTTCTGCAGGCAACAAAAAACAATATAAAATTCGTTGAAGAAAAAAGAAAAAACATATTGAGAAAAATAAACAAAAAGATGGAAACCGCAAATAAAATAAAAAAAGCACTTGAAGGAATTACCGTGGAAGTATCGGCAAGAGCTGGAGAAAAAGGCAAACTGTTCGGCTCTGTCACAACCAACGAGATTTTTGAACAGATAAAAGATAAAGCAAAAGACATAGATAAAAAAGATATTAAACTGCCCGAGGGCGGTATCAAAACAGTTGGTGAGCATAACGTGGAAATATCCATTTACAGAGACATTAAAGCCTCTTTCAAAGTTATAGTAAAACCGACTGATGAGCAATAGGTCTTTAAGAACCTACCCCCAATCAATAGAAGCTGAGAGGGCGCTTTTGTGCTCTCTCTTCTTAGACAACTCAAAGTTTGTTGATATATTTGAGATAGTTGATTCCAAGGATTTTTACGATGAAAGAAACGCTCTGTTATACGAAACGTTAAAGGAGTTATATTCTAACAATATTCCCTTCGATTTTATCACCGTAAAAAACGCACTGAGCGAAAAAGGGGTGATGGAAAAGATAGGTATTACATATTTGACAAGCATAATAGACTATCTTCCGGCACCTGCCAATGCTAAATACTACGCTGAAATTATATATAAAAAATCATTGCTTAGAGAGCTTATATCCATATCGGCAGAAATTGCCGAGTCCTGCTATGACGAACCCGAGGACATTGAAGATGTGCTGAACTCGGCTGAAAAAAAGATTTTTGACATATCGGCGAAGAAAACGAGCAAATACGTATCCGTTGAGAATATGACAGAGGAAACGATTCAATATCTCGAGGCTCTCAGGAAAAGGGACAATGTTCTAACGGGTGTACCTTCTGGATTTAACGATTTGGATAGAAAAACAAACGGATTCCAAAACGGAGACTTGGTAATTATAGCCGGCAGACCCGGAATGGGAAAAACCGCTTTTGCCATTAATGCCGCGGTGAATGCCGCAGTAGAAAGTTCAAAAAGGATAGGAATTTTCAGCTTGGAGATGACCACACAGCAGCTCATTCTAAGGATGATTGCATCCATATCCAATGTCGGTGTTTACAATCTGAGAACGGGGTTTTTAAACAACGAGCAGTGGAACAGGGTTGTTGCGGCTCTCGATAAACTAAAAAAGGTCAATATCTATATTGACGACGCTTCATTTGTGACCGCCGCCGATATAAGAACAAAAGCGAGAAAAATGAAAATTGAGAAAAATATAGATATGTTCATTATTGATTATTTACAGCTTATGCACGGGCGTTCTTCAAATTCACCAAACAGGGTCCAAGAGGTTTCTGAAATTTCAAGGTCACTGAAAATTCTTGCCAAAGAGCTCAGCGTGCCCATCATAGCCCTATCGCAGTTGAATAGGGGCGTGGAGCTGCGCGATGACAAAAGACCTGTTATGGCCGATTTAAGGGAATCGGGCTCCATAGAACAGGATGCAGACGTTATAATGTTTATTTACAGAGACGAGGTCTATAATAAAAACAAAGAAGACAATAAAGGAAAAGCCGAGCTAATCATAGGAAAACAGAGAAACGGGCCCCAAGGAACGATTTATTTACAGTTTGAAAAAGAAATTACTACTTTTAGAAATCTTTACAGATCGGGAGAGATTATAGAGAAAGACTATACCGACAACCCGCTATGATGAAATTCATAAAAATTAAAAATGCAAAAGTTCACAATTTAAAAAACATAGACGTAGATATACCAAAAGGGAAAATAGTTCTTATAACAGGACCATCGGGCAGCGGCAAATCCACACTGGCATTTGATGTTTTGTATGCGGAAGGACAAAGAAGGTACATAGAATCTCTTAGCTCGTATGCAAGGCAATTCCTTGATAAGATAGAAAAACCCGATGTTGAAAGCATAACGGGGTTATCACCGGCTATAAGTATCGACCAGAAAAGTATCTCGAAAAACCCTCGTTCAACTGTTGGAACAATAACAGAAATATACGATTATATGAGACTTCTTTTTGCTCACATCGGAGAGGTTTTTTGCTATTCCTGCGGAAGAAGGATAGAAAAACAATATCCTCAGGCCATTATCGATGCCATATTGAAAAAAAAAGACAAAAAGCTTTTTATTCTTGCTCCCATTGCCGTAAACAAAAAGGGAAGCTTTAAATCGGAGCTTGAGAATTTCAGAAATAAGGGCTTTGTCAGGGTTATTATTGACAATCGGGAAAGATTCCTTGATGAAGAAATAGAATTGGATAAAAACAAAAAGCACGATATATACCTTGTTGTTGACAGAATCAAGATAAGAGACGACCTTGAAGAGAGAGTGTCGGATTCAGTGGAGCTGGCACTAAAAATTGGAAACGGCATTATATATGTTAAGGATTCGGATACAGACGAAATGGATGTTTTTTCAGAGCATTTAGCCTGCCCTTTCTGCGGTATAAGCTATAAACCCGTAACACCCCAGAGTTTTTCCTTTAATTCGCCGCTCGGCGCATGTCCCGAATGCTATGGGCTCGGAGTTAAACATCAGTTGGATTTAAAGAAACTGATTCCGGATGAAACACTGTCCATTAGAGAGGGTGTGATTAAAATTTGGCGCAAGATGAGATATAATTATTTTGAAACCTTATTGGTTCAGGCTTGCAGGCAGCTTGATATTGACATATATACACCGTTTGAAAAGTTAGACGAGCATGAAAAAGACATCATATTATTCGGCAAACAGGATAAGATAATAGAGTTTTCTATAAATAAAACGGGCAAAAAAATAAGGAAAAAATGGGAAGGGGTTATTACCCTCATATCACGTCAATTCTCCGAAACGGACAGCATAAAGGTCAGAAAGGATATTCTCGATTTGATGAAGAATATGGAATGCCCTGTTTGTCACGGCGATAGACTGAACAAAGAGAGTCTGTCCATAAAAATAAACAATAAAAACATAATGGAAGCAACAAGAATGAAAATAAGGGATTTGTACGACTACTCCATTGAAGTGGAAAACAGCCTGAATGAGCACCAAGAACAGATATCGTCGAGGATACTCAAAGAGATAAAAACCCGCTTAAAATTCCTTATTGATGTGGGTCTTGACTATTTAACACTCGACAGAAGCGCCGCCACACTTTCGGGGGGAGAAAGTCAGAGGATACG
>JALTDI010000088.1 GCA_027074255.1 Desulfurellales bacterium | reverse complement strand
GCGCTCTTTATAAAGCTGTTTTTTGTCAAACACCCCAAAGCGGATAGGGTTAGTCCGCCCAGAAGTCTTATATTCCTATCCTTTACTCCAATATTCCTTTTCAACAATTCTATTTTCATTTAATATTCCTCTTTCTAATGAACAAGTTTAAAAAATCTATTAAATCTCACAATAAACGGATGCCACTCCCAAGAACCGTATATTATAAAAGCCTTCCCAGTCAAATTTTTTGCAGGCACAAATCCCCAATAACGAGAATCATAGGAGTTATCCCTGTTGTCTCCCATCATAAAATAGGAATGCGGCGGTACCTTAACCGGTCCCCAGTTGTCCCTTGAGCCCCAAAGTGTCTTTGCCAGCTCGTATTGAGTGTTTCTCGGATATATATGCGGGTCTTTATGTATCACATAAGGTTCTTTAATCCTCTTGCCGTTTCTATATAAAATCTTATTTTTCATGGAAAGTACATCGCCGGGAATCCCTATACACCTCTTTATAAAATATATGCTTGGGTTCGGAGGATATTTAAACACTATTACGTCACCGTGTTTAGGTTTGTTCACGGGTATTATGGTTGCACCGCTGAACGGCATTTTCACACCGTATATAAATCTGTTTACCAATATATGGTCACCGATTAGCAAAGTATTCTCCATCGAAGAAGACGGTATTTTAAAGGCTTCAACAATAAATGCCCTGATGAATAGAGCTATAACAAGCGCTATCGCAATGGATTTAATCCAGTCATACAGTTTGTCCTTTTTTGTCAAAACAACCTCCTTAGTTATTTATTTCAACGAGCTTTACAAACGCCTCTTTTGATATTGCAACATTGCCGAGCTGTTTCATTTTCTTTTTCCCTTTTTTCTGCTTTTCCAAAAGTTTTCTCTTTCTCGTTATGTCGCCGCCGTAGCACTTGGCAAGCACATCTTTCCTTAGGGCGCTGATTTGCTCCTTGGCTATGATTTTTCCGCCGACTTTCGCTTGAAGCCTTATCTCAAACAGCTGCTTAGGTATATATTTTTTTAAATTATGCAGCACTTCCCTCGCTGTTCTATATGCATTTTCTTTCGGAACTATCATTGAAAACGAGTCTATCTCTTTTGAGTTCACCAATATAATTAATTTTGTAAGCTCAGATTTCCTAAAATCCTTAACGTCGTAATCAAAAGATGCATAACCCCTTGATATGGATTTTAACTTATCATAAAAGTCCGTAATTATCTCAACGAGCGGCATACAATACTGTATCAAAACCCTGTCGTGCGATATATATGACAAATTCTTTTGAATACCTCTTTTTTCCTGCAAGAGTTTTAAAATGTTTCCCACAAACTCAGAAGGCGTTATGATTTCTATATCTACAAAAGGTTCAGCTATAGCGGCTATTTTTTGGGGCTCAGGCAGCATTGAGGGATTTGAAATCTCAAGTACTTCCGAATTGGTCAGTTCAACCCTATATAAAACACTCGGATTTGTTATGATTACATCTAATCCGAACTCTTCTTCTAACCTTTCTTTGGTAATATTCATACTCAAAACACCTAAGAATCCGCACCTGAAACCAAAGCCCAGGGAATCTGATTTTTCCTTTTCAATATGTAAAGATGCGTCGTTTAACTGCAGTTTTTCCAAAGCATCTTTTAAATCACCATAATTTTCAGGTTCGTTGGGATATACTCCTGCAAACACGAACGGCTTGGGTTTTTCAAATCCTTCAAACGGGTCATCCGTGGGATTATCCGCCAATGTCAGCGTATCCCCTATGACAGCATCGCTGATATTTTTTATGTTTGCCACAACATAACCCACGCTGCCGTTGTTCAATACATCGACGGTTTTGGCTTTCGGTGTAAAAATACCGATTTCCTCTGCCTCATAGGTTTTTTTTGTAGAAAGCATCAAAATTCTATCACCTTTTTTCAATTCGCCGTCAAAAACCCTAACAATAAAGATTACCCCTCTGTAGTTATCATACCAGGAATCAACAACGAGTGCTCTAAGGGGTTTATCCTTTTCACCCAAAGGCGGTGGAATTCTTTCGATTATAGCGTCTAAAACCTTATCCACATTGATATTGTTCTTTGCGGATATCTCTATGGCTTGTGAAGAATCGATACCTATACCGTCTTCTATCTCCTGCTTAGTTTTCTCAATATCTGCACTCGGCAAATCAATTTTATTGATAACGGGAATTATTTCCAAATTGTTATCAATTGCCATATACGCATTTGCTATCGTCTGCGCCTCAACACCCTGCGTAGCATCTACAACAAGCAGGCACCCCTCGCAGGCTTTTAAACTCTTTGAAACCTCATACCCAAAATCAACATGCCCCGGCGTATCTATCATATTCAAATAATATTTTTCGCCCTTATACGCATATTCAAGTCTCGCAGTTTGGGCTTTTATCGTTATGCCGTGTTTTCTTTCGACTTCAAGGCTATCCAAAACCTGCTGTTTCATCTCTCTTTTGCTCAATCCTCCGGTATTCTCTATCAATCTGTCTGCAAGTGTGCTTTTTCCATGGTCAATATGCGCTATAATCGAAAAATTTCTCAGGTGCTTTTCGTTCATTTAATATTTTTCTCCAGTAAGGTCAGTATTTTTTTCTCTATCACATAACTTTCATATCTCATTTTTTTAAATTTGAGAGATTCCGAGATATCAATGACCTTAAACATCTCTTCAAGGACACGCAGCGATTCCTGCACTCTTTTTATATTGGCATTAACTATATCTTCCAAAGAATCCCTGTCCTTTTCAATAACGCTGGTCAGTGCGGTACCTACATCGGCTTCCGTATCCCTAAAAAATAAGAAATCCTTATATTTTTTTTGGATATAAGCAATCTCGGAGCGCATATTTTTTATATTTTGAACAACCTCTTTACAATCAAGAACAAAACGGGCTATATCTTCTATAACGCGCAGTCCCTCCCGCGCCCTATTGAAGTTGGCATCAACTGCGCGTTTTATTTTTTCTGCGCATTTTTCCAAAGTATATTAAACTCCTTCTCATAGACATTGGCTATATCCGGCCTGCTTATAATCAAAACATTTTCGTCGTTCATGGCAAAAGCGCTTGCCGTCCAGTTCGCCGAACCTGTTTCTACTATTTTGTTATCGATAACGGCAAATTTATTATGCATTATACCGTTTCTATCCCAATGTCTGTGTGGTTTTGCAAATCTCACATTAACGCCGTTATTCTTTAAATACGTATATTTTGTGTATTGATTCTGCGAAGGGTCATTAGAGCTTTTATCCAAAACTACTCTGACTTTGACGCCTCGTTTTACAGCTACTACAAGAGCATGAGACAATGGCCTCGATGTAAAATCATACATGGCAACATCAACACTTTTTGTGCTTATATCAATTAAATCGACTATCGCATCAAGAGCTTTATAAGACGGCGTAAAATACACCTCCAAATCCCTCGCATTGGC
>JALTDI010000087.1 GCA_027074255.1 Desulfurellales bacterium | reverse complement strand
TTTTTATTGTTTTACAATGCTGTCTTTTGGCGGTATTGACAAAATAATCTACGGCAAATTTGACTTTAATCGGTATTTATGCAAGAATCCGCATTACTTAATTAAGGGGGTTTTGAAGGGAATGGAAAATAACTCAATAAGAAACATAGCCATCATAGCTCATGTTGACCACGGTAAAACAACGCTTGTCGATGCCATGCTGAAGCAGAGCGGACTATTTAGAGAGAATCAGAATGTTGAGGAGAGAATTCTCGACAATATGGATTTGGAGAGGGAGCACGGCATAACGATAGCCGCAAAGAACTGCTCGGTAATTTATAAGGATATAAAGATAAATATCATAGACACGCCCGGGCATGCCGATTTCGGCGGAGAGGTGGAAAGGGCGCTTTCTATGGTTGACGGTGCAATCTTGCTTGTGGATGCAGCAGAAGGCCCCTTGCCTCAAACTCGATTCGTTTTAAAGAAGGCTCTTGAAAAGAAGCTGAAAATAATAGTGGTGATTAACAAGATTGACAGGAAAGATGCAAGGGCGGAAGAGGTTTTGGATGAGATATACGATTTATTCATAGACTTGGATGCAACGGAGGAGCAGTTAGATTTCCCCTATCTTTACGCTGTTGCAAAGCAGGGGATATCCTTAAAAGAGCTGGCAGAAGAAGGCAAAGATCTGAAAAATTTGTTTGAGACCATAGTTAAGGAAATACCGCCGCCTGAATACGATGATTCAAAGCCCTTTCAGATGCTTGTAAGCGATATAGGGCATTCGGATTATTTGGGTAAACTGGCAATAGGAAAAATTGCAAACGGTTCTTTAAGTTTAGCCAATACACCCGTATATATAGACAAAAATATGAATCACATACCTTTTAAAATATCGAAGATACAGGTTTATCAAGGACTTGTTCTTAAAGAAACAAAAAAAGCCAATGCCGGTGAAATAGTTGTTATATCAGGAACAATAGACGGTATAAATATAGGTGACACAATCTGTTCCAAAGAGAGCCCGTTAGCTTTAAAGAGGCTGCGTGTGGACGAACCGACGGTAGCTATGAAATTCAGCATCAATACATCGCCTTTTTCCGGACTTGAAGGTACAATGGTACAGTCTAACAAAATAAAAGAGAGACTGCATAAAGAGGCGAGGAAAAACGTTTCTATATTGGTTGAGGAGACGGAGAACCCCGACGAAATTATAGTAAAGGGCAGGGGTGAGCTTCAGCTTGTGATATTGATAGAGATGATGAGAAGAGAGGGGTTTGAATTGTCGGTTGGAAGGCCGCAGGTTATTTTTAGGTATGATGGTTCCAAAAAGCTTGAACCGATTGAGCGTTTATTTATAGACTGCAATGAGGAATTTGTCGGGGCAGTAACAAATAAGCTTTCGCAGAGAAAAGGCAAAATGGTTAATATGATAAATAGGGGCTCAGGGAGGGTAAGACTTGAATTCTTGGTGCCTGCAAGAACACTTATAGGATACAGAGACGAGTTTATGACAGATACAAAGGGAACGGGTATTATGAACTACTATTTTGAGGAGTATAGGGAATTTCTCGGTGAGTTTAAATCGAGATTTACCGGTTCTTTGGTGTCAGACAGAGAAGGGGTGTCGGTTCCTTATGCGCTTTTCAATCTTGAGCCGAGAGGAAGACTGTTCGTTAAACCCGGAGACAAGGTTTATGAGGGTATGATAATAGGTGAGCACAATAAGGAAAAAGACCTCAATGTAAATCCCACAAAAGAAAAGAAATTATCAAATATGAGAGCTGCGGGAAGAGATGAGAACATAGTTTTGTCACCTGTTATCCCAATGAGTCTTGAAAAGGCCATCAGTTTCATAAAGGAAGACGAACTTGTTGAGATTACACCCAAATCCGTTAGATTGAGAAAAACCATATTGCTATCACAAAAAAGAAAAGCGTTTGAGCATGGGAAGCTTGATTGATAAATAAAGTTTGACGAAATAGGTACTTTTATATTAAATTTTATGCAGGAGGTAATTATGTACAAGAACATTATTGTTATGACGGATTTTTCAAAGGATTCTGATTATGCCGTAAAAATTGCCTGCGAATTGGCAAAAAAATTTGGCAGTTCTCTTTATGTTTTTCATGTAGCATATTTGGATCCGGGATTTACGGTGCTGATTGACGAGCAGGAATTTGCCAGACTTGCCAAAAAAATGGATGAGAGCGTTGAGCATGAACTTGAGCAATTGGAAGAAAAAATCAAATGTTTAAAAGATGTAAACTATGAAAAGGTTTACCACAGAGGTGTTCCATACGAAGAGGGATTGAAAGAGATTGAAAGCGGTAAATACGATTTGCTTGTGCTTGGTTCTCACGGAAAAAGCGGAGTAAAGAAATTCTTCTACGGCAGCACAACAGCCAAGCTAACGAGAAGATCCCCCATTAGCACACTCGTCACAAGGCTTATATAAAAATCAACCCTGGAAAATAAAAAAGTCGGCTATTTTAATAATAGCCGACTTAAATTGTTAACCCTGCAAAATTCAGGCTTTTGCCCTTTTAACGCTCAAGCGTGCCCTTTGTTCAAGATAGAGAAGTCCTAAAACTATCAAACCGGGAATATACATATAGTATTTAAATTCAGGCGGTAGGTGAAAAGCCATTATTGGCCCTGAGGGGTTCAACAAAACCCACATAGAAAATAGGAAAAACGGTATTTCATACCATTTGTTTCTTGCTATAAACCAGCCTTGCAGGGCTGATGCAAAGGCAAAAGAGCCCAAAATGGCCATAAGAAATATCATTATAATCTGGGGCCAACTTGATATGTGATATAAGATTAAATCGGGATTAAACACAAACATAAACGGCAAAATTGCCGTTCTCATATCGTATATGAACCCTTGAACCGCAGTGGGTATAGGGTCTGTTTCAGCCAAAGCCGCAGCAGCGTAGGCCGCCAGCCCCACAGGTGGCGTATCGTCCGCTATTATGCCAAAATAGAAGCAGAACAGGTGAGCTGCCATTAAAGGGATGAAGAATCCATAATTGTGACCGATTGTAACGATAATAGGTGCTGTTAAGGATGCCATAACTATATAATTTGCCGTAGTCGGAAGCCCCATTCCAAGCAATAGGCTCGCCATTGCCGTTATGATAAGCAGCAGATAGATATTGCCATGTGCCAGTGTTCCTACAAGCTCTGTTATCATACTGCCGATACCGGTTGCAACAAGACCGACAACCACACCGGCTGAGGCACAGGCAAGTGCCACTATAACCATATTTCTCGAACCTGAAACGAAGGCTTCCATTATGACATTTAAAGAATTTTTAAGCGCCTCAACGTAGCTTATGCCTTCTTTTTTTATCTTTCTAAACTCCTGATATAAAATGACAAATACCAATATTATAATTGTCCTAAATGCAGCCATAGCAGGAGAGTGTCTCAAAACCATTAGTTCTATAATCAACCATGTTATGGGAATGAGGTAATGAGCACCGTTTTTTAATATTAATTTTGCGTT